>JBKJQL010000185.1:0-5530 GCA_046594035.1 Gaiellaceae bacterium | reverse complement strand
GCCCCACTCCTTCAGGCCGGCCTCGAGCTCGTCAGGATTCGCGTCCGCCGACAACAGCCGGCGGTAGGCGGCTATCGCCTCGCGCGTCTCGCCGTCGAATGCCACCTCGCCCTGCCGTAGCAACACCGCCCGGTCGCAGAGGCGCTCGACCGCCTGTGCGTCGTGGGAGACGAAGAGAATCGTGCCGCCACGGTTCTTGAACTCGGCAATCTTGCCGAAGCACTTGCGCTGGAAGGACTCGTCGCCGACCGCGAACACCTCGTCGAGCAACAACACGTCGGACTGGATGTGCGCGGCGACCGAGAAGCCAAGGCGCATGAACATCCCCGACGAGTACGTGCGCACCGGCAGGTCGATGAACTGCTCGAGCTCTGCGAACGCGACGATCTCATCCATCACCTCGCGCACACGCGCGCGCGACAGGCCGTGGATCGACCCATTGAGATAGACGTTCTCGCGACCGGTGAAGTCCGGATGGAACCCCGCGCCGAGCTCGAGCAGGGACGCGATCCGTCCGCCCGCCTCGACATGACCCGTTGTCGGCTGGATGATTCCGGAGATCACGCGCAGGAGTGTCGTCTTGCCGGAGCCGTTGCGACCGACGAGCCCGACCGCGTCGCCCGGCTCGACCGACATCGACACGTCACGAAGCGCTTGGACCTCGCGCATGCCGCTGCGTCCGCGCGAGACGAAGACATCCTTGATCGTGCGCTGCGCCTTCGGGTAGACGCGGAACGACCGCGAGACGCGGTCGACGACGATCCGCCCGCTGATCACTTCAGCAGCACCTCATGCGACGACCGTCGCGCCGCGCACGATGTCGGCGAGGACGCGGACGAAGCGCGGCTCGTCGTTCGGCATCTCGATCCGCTCCAGCCGCAGGCCGAGCGCGCGCGCCTTGTCTTGCGCCTCGGTGTCGATGTCCCACCGAATCTCCAGATGGTCGGACACGAAGCCGACGGGGCAGATCAGGACACTCTCGACGCCCCGGGAGGACAGATCCTCGAGGTGGTCGAGGATGTCGGGGCCGAGCCACGGCTCCCCGGTCGGCGATTCGCTCTGAAAGGAGAACGACCAGTCCTCGACACCTGCGGTGTCGGCGACGAGATTCGCGGTCTCGAGCAGCTGGTCTTTGTACGGGTCACCGTCGGCGAGGATGCGCGCCGGAAGTGAGTGCGCCGTGAAGACGACGTGTGCATCGGTGTCACGCACACGATCGGCAAGGAACGCCACGAACCCCTCGTCGTCGTGCCAGCTGTCGACGAACACCACGTCGGCACGATCGGCGACCGCAGCTCCCAGCAGCTTGCGGTAGCCGGCGATCGAAAGGCTGCTGAAGTGCGGTGCGAGCACGAGCCCGACCAGCCGCTGCGCGCCGCCCGCGAGTGCAGCGTCCACCGCCTCCGCGATGCGCGGCGTCCAGTGCTTCATCCCCGTGAAGACCGGAAGACCGAGCTCATCCTGGAGCGCGACGCGCGTCGCCTCGGTGATTGCGTTCAGCGGATTCGAGTCTTCGATGCCGAGGCTGCGATACCGCGCCACCAGGTCGTCGAGGTTCTCCTGCGAGATCGGTCGGCCGCCGCGAATGTCCGAGTAGTAGGCGGGAACGTCCGCTACGCGCTCGGGCGAGCCGTACGCCATCAGGATCACCGCGGTGTCAGCATTCATGACTCGACCGTACTCTCCCGGACGAGCGCCGCGAGCCGCGACACGATGTTCGGGTCGGTGCGGGGCAGCACCCCGTGACCCAGGTTGAAGATGTGCCCTGGGCGACCGCCGGCGCGGGCGAGCACGTCACGGGCCGACGCCTCGACACGCTCCCAGGGACCGAGCAGAACCGCGGGGTCGAGGTTCCCCTGGACGCCGCGCTCCTCGCCGACGACCGCCCAGCCGTCGTCCAGCGCGATGCGCCAGTCGAGGCCGATCACGTCGCCGCCCGCGCGCGCCATCGCGGGCAGCAGCGTCGAGGCGCCCGTCCCGAAGTGGATCGTCGGAACGTCGACCGCGGCAAGGATTCGGGCCGACCACGGGGCGACGAACTCCTCGTAGTCAGTCGGTGACAGCGCACCGACCCACGAGTCGAAGAGCTGCACGACGTTCGCGCCCGCACGCGCCTGCGCCGCCACGTACCCGGCAAAGCAGTCGGCGAGTTTCTCCATCAGCGCGCGCCAGACATCGGGCTCGGAATACATCAGCGACTTGACGGTCGCGAACTCGCGGGACGGCTTGCCCTCGACGAGGTAGCCGGCGACGGTGAAAGGGCCGCCACAGAAACCGACGACCGCCTGCTCGGAGGTCAGCTCGCCGCGCACCATGCGGATCGCTTCGAGCAGCGGTGCGAATGCCTCGTCGGGATCCGGAACGCGTAGGCGCTCGACATCGGCAAGCGTGCGCACCGGTTCTGCGATCACCGGGCCGACACCCTCGACGAGGTCGACGTCGAGGCCCATGCCGAGGACGGGGGTCATGATGTCCGCGAACATCACCGCCGCGTCGACACCGTGCCGGCGCACAGGCTGCAGAGTCACCTCCGCGCAGAGCTCGGGCGTGTGGGCGACCTCCCAGAACGAGTGCTTTTCACGAATGGCGCGGTACTCCGGCAGCGAACGGCCCGCCTGCCGCATAAACCAGACGGGGGTGCGCTCGACGGGCTCCCGACGCGCTGCTCTGACCAGAAGGGGCTCCATTCGCGGAAGAGAGGCTCGAAGTGAATTGCGTGCACTCACGGATGGTGGCTCAGACACGGCGCAGCTCGCCCGGGTCGGGCTTGAACGTAGACACCGCTATGCCCTGCGCCCGACCGTGCGACCTGCTTGGTCTGAGCCATCCCCGCAAGCACTCGAAATCCACATCGAGCCTCTAGGGTAGTCGGCGCCGTGTCCAAGGGACCTCTTGCTGTGCGCTGGGGCGCCGCCCCTGACCTTGCCCCACAGGCCGGGGCCTTCGAGACCGTCCGGTTCGAGCTCTCGAACGCCGGGACGGTGCCGTGGAGCGACCAGGTCAAGCTCGGCTACCACTGGCTCGACGACCGCGACAACCCGATCATCTGGGACGGCTGGCGCACCGACGTTGCACCCCTGGCCCCGGGCGAGACGGCCACGGTCGAGGCGAAGCTGCGCGCTCCCATGCCCCCCGGCGCCTACCGGCTGGCTTTCGACATGGTCGCGGAGAACCGAGCGTGGTTCTCAGAGCTCGGCAGCCCGATGCTCGCGCTCGACCTCGACGTGGCACCGCGTCAGGGCGATCCGCGCATCGAATTGCCTCCGAACGTCACGGTCGCTCACGACTGGGAGGAGCGCGTGCGGGCCGCCCATGCCGAGGGCTACGCCGTCGTCGCCGGCGCGATCGAATGGGAGGATGGGCGCCGCCCCCGCGCGCTGGCCGAGTACGCGCCAGGGCCCGGCCGGCTGCCGGGATTCACCGGAGCGTTGCTCATCCCTTCGCTGCTGCCGGGCGTCGAGCTCGAGCGGCTCGACGACGTCGAAGGACTGCCCGCGTACGCGGCCCCGCCACCCCATGGCGAGCCATGGGTCTACGACGGCCGGATCGTGCTCAGAGCCCGCCGCGATTAGAGCTCGACCGCGATGCGGTCGTCGACGCGACTGAAGACGAATGCCCCCAACGCGAGCGCAATGCCCGCTGCGACTACGAGGTAGATCACTTCGGCGGGGCGCGGCGCGTGCCCCGACCAGAGCGCGTCGCGTACGGCAGCGATCGGCGGCGCGAGCGGGTTGCCCCACTCGAGCACATGCAGCAGCTTGCCGTGTGAGCGCGCCTTGTCAGGAAGGGTGGCGGCGCTCCAGAGAATCGGCGTCAGAAAGAACCAGGGGAGGAGCGCTGCGGTGAGCACATGTTCCACGTCGCGGAAGAGAACGTTCAGGCACGCAACGAGGAGCGAGAGGCCCGCGACGAGGCCGGCGAAGACGAGCGCGAGCGGGATCGCCAGCCAGACGGTCGAACGGGCTTCCGGAACGAACACGAGCGAAAGCACGACCAGCAGCACGAGCATCAGCCCGAACGTCACGGCCTGGGTGGCGACCATCGCGAAGGGGACGAGCTGGCGGGGGAACCGCACTTTCCTGATCAGCTCGGCGCTGTCGACCATCGACCGGGCGCCGGTCTGCAGCGATACCGAGAAGAAGAGCCAGCAAGCGAGTCCTGCCAGGAGGTAGATCGGGTAGTGGGCGATCGCCTTGTTCTGGAAGAGCAGCCCGAAGACCACGAGGTAGACGCCCAGCAGCACGAGCGGGTTCAGCAGCGACCAGAAGATCCCAAGCAGCGATCCCTTGTACTTCGCCTGGAAGTCCCGGCGGAAGAGATTGGCGAAAAGCTCGCGGTAGCGAAGGAGATCGGAGTAGACGCTCACGTCGCGCACTAGTCTAGGGACGGTCTAGATGACCGATCTCCGATTGCAGCACCTCACCCGGAAATCGACCATCTTGTTGTCAAACACGGCGCTAACAGCCATCCATTACCCTCGCCACACGTGAGCACCCTCGCGGCCCTCGCCGCCTTCCCCGCCGCCGCGCTCTCCGTGTGGGCGCTGCTTCACTCTCCGCTCGCAGCCCGCCTCGTCACCGCGCCCTCGGACGACCGCTGGCGCGCCCGCGCGACTCCCCTCCTCGGCGGCATCGGAATCTTCCTCGGGATCTCCGCCGGCCTCTGGCTCGCTGTCGGCGTGGGCGCCGTACCGCTGACCCGCGAGATCGCCGGCATCTACGGCGGCATCTCGATCCTCTTCGTCGCCGGCCTCGTCGACGACCTGCACGCGCTCCCACCGCTCGCCAAGCTCGCGCTGCAGTTCGCGGCTGCGATCACCGTGCTCGCGACCGGCACCGACGTGCAGCTGATCCACACGCACGCGCTGGCGTGGGCGCTGGCTCTCCTCTGGCTCGTCGGGATGACGAACGCATTCAACCTGCTCGACAACATGGATGGGCTTGCGGCGACGCTGGCGGGGATCGCATTCGCGTTCTTCGCAATCGACGCCGTGACGATCCACCCGAACCACACGATCCTCGCGCTCTCGCTGGCCGGGGCGCTCGCCTGTGCGGGCTTCCTGCCGTTCAACTTGCGGCCGGGTGGCAAGGCGCTCGTCTTCATGGGCGACTCGGGGTCGCAGGTGCTCGGATTCACGCTTGCCGCGCTCGGCCTCTCGGCGAGCTGGAAGGTCGCCGGCACCACGGTCGCGACACTGCTCCTCCCGATCCTCGTGCTCGCCGTCCCGATCCTCGACACGACGCTCGTCACGATCGTGCGGCTGCTCGAAGGGCGGCCGATCTCCCAGGGCGGCCGCGACCATACCTCGCACCGCCTCGTCCGCTTCGGGCTCTCGGAGAAGCATGCGGTTCTCTTGCTTGCGGTGATCGCCAGCGCGCTCGGCGCAACGAGCCTCGCCTACAACGTCCTCGACGACCAGCGGCTCGCGCTCGTCGGGGTGCTCGTGACGTTCGTCCTGCTCGTTCAGTTCGCGAGCTTCCTCGCTGACGTCGAGCGCCGCGCACCGGGCACCGAGGCGCCTGGGCTCCTG
>JBKJQL010000121.1:0-5365 GCA_046594035.1 Gaiellaceae bacterium | reverse complement strand
ATGGGTGATGCCACGGTTGCGCCCGTGCGGGAACGGCCCAGACGCGGCGCAGGACGCCCGCCTCGCCCTTGAACAGCCATCCCGGCTGTCCAGCGGGGGAGTCGAACGTCCTGCTTGGTCTGGATCCGCCCCCACACCCACGCCCCCGTGGCATCAACCATCTAGTGGAGCACGGTCACAAGCACCGAACGGGTGCGGGGCCCGTCGAACTCGCAGAAGAAGATTCCCTGCCACGTGCCAAGCGCCAGCTCGCCGTCATCCCGGAGCGGGATCAGGACCTGCGGGCCCATCAGCGACGCGCGCGGGTGCGAGGGGGCGTTCTCCTCGCCCTCCTCGATGTGCTGCCAGCCCCATCCCTCCGGGACGATCTGCTCGAGCGCCATCTCGAAGTCGCGGGCGACGAGGGGATCGGCGTGCTCGTTGATCGTCAGACCGGCAGTGGTGTGCGGGACGTAGACGAGAACGGCGGCGCCGCCGGGGTTGGGAGCGATGTCGCGAACGGCCTCGCGGACGATCGAGGTGATGTCGAGCAGCTGCGAGTGCCGCTCGGTGGTGACCGTCAACTCCTTCACGGGGCCGTATCCTAGGCATCCGTGTCCGCCGTACCGCTGACCAGCCGCGAGCTCGATCGCTTCCGGGAGGAGTCCGACAGCTTCATTCGCGACCTCGACGAGGAGTACTACCTCCACTTCGCGGGGCTGAAGGAGACGCTCGACGTTGAGCAGGTCTACGAGCGCTACGGGGAGCTGACGAAGCTCGAAACCGCGCAGAAGTTGAAGGATGCGCCGACCGAACTCTGGCGGTTCGCGTGCGAAGGCTTCCTCGGGAACCTGACGCGCGAGCACCAGGCGCGCCTCGCCAAGGCCGAGGCCGAGCTCGAAGCGACAGTCGACGGCCAGACGATCCCCTACCGCATGCTGCGGGTCGCGATGTCCAACGAGCCCGACCGCGACAAGCGGAAGCGGCTCGAGGAAGCGCGCCTCCGGTTGCTCGACGAGCAACTGAACCCCATTTACCTCGAGGCCGCGGAGATCGACCGCGGGGCCGTGCAGCAGCTCGGAGCACCGAACTACTACGAGCTGTACAAGCAGTTCAACTTCCGCCTCGACGAGGTGGCCGAGGAGTGCCGCGAGTTGCTGGACGACACCGAGAAGCTCTGGGAGCGCGAGGGCGACAAGCTCTTCCGCTCGCGGCTCGGCATCGGACTCAGCGACGCGCGTCCTTGGGACATCGTGCGGCTGTTCCGCGCGCCGGAGTTCGACAAGCTCTACCCGAACGATCAGATGCTCCCGGCGCTCGAGCACACGCTGACCGACCTCGGCATCGACTTGCACTCGCAGGAGAACGTGCACCTCGACCTCGAAGCGCGTCCGAGCAAGTCGCCGCGCGCGTTCTGCGCGCCGATCGACGTGCCGGGGAAGGTGATGCTCGTGATCCAGCCGATCGGCGGCAAGGACGACTGGGAAGCGCTCTTCCACGAGGCGGGCCACACCGAGCACTACGCGAACACGAGCGCCGACCTGCCGATGGAGGCGCGCCGGCTCGGCGACATGGCGGTCACCGAAGGATGGGCGATGCTGATGCAGCACCTCGTCACCGAGCCGGCGTGGCTGAACCGACGCCTCGACGTGCCGCGTGTCGAAGAGCTCGCTCACGACGGCGCCAGCTCTCTCCTTTTCTTCGTACGCCGCTACGCGACGAAGCTGCTCTACGAGATCGAGTTCTTCCAGGCCGACAACATCACGCCGATGCGCAGCCGCTACGCAGAGCTCCTCAGCGATGCGCTGAAGATGCCCATGAACCCCGAGAGCTACCTCGACGACATCGACGGCAGCTTCTACGTCACCGGGTACCTCCGCTCGTGGGCGTTCGAGGCGCAACTGCGCGACTTCCTGCGCAGCGAGCTCGGCAACGACTGGTTCGCGAAGCGCGATGCCGGTGACTTGCTGCGCGAGCTCTGGTCGCTCGGGCAGGGACCGACCGCCGACGCGCTACTCAAGGACGTGACGGGCGCGAAGCTCGAGATGGCGTCCGTCGCCGAGCGCATCCGCGAAGGGCTCGCATCGTAGGCTGAGACGTCGTGGCGCTCTTGCTCCTCGCATTCGGTTTCGCCGCCGCAGCCGCCGCGGTCTGGATCGCCGGCGTTCGCCTCGCGAAGACGGCGGATGTCCTTTCGAAGCGTTTCGGTCTCGGAGAAGCGCTGGGCGGTGCGGTGCTGCTCGCGATCGCAACCAACCTGCCGGAGATCGCCATCGTGGTCACGGCAGCGCTCGCACACAACCTCGACATCGCGACCGGAAACATCCTGGGCGGGATCGCGATCCAGACCGTCGTCCTTGCCGTGCTCGACGGGTTCGGCGTACGGGACAAGCCGTTCAGCTACCGCGCGGCCTCGCTCCAACTCGTCGTCGAAGGCGCGCTCGTGGTCGCCCTGCTCGCGATCGTCGTCGACGGCACGCGCCTTGCTCCGAGCGCGATCTACTATCGGCTGACCGTGCCGACGGTGCTGATCTTCGTAGTCTGGGTGGTCGGCCTCTACCTCATCCAGCGGGCTCAGTCTGGTCTGCCATGGCACGGGAGCGGCAGCGCGCCCGACGGGCAGAAGGTGCCTCGAGGGCATCGCAAGACGATGCGGGAGAGGCAAGGCCCGTCGACCGTACGTGCGGCGATCGAGTTCACCCTCGCGGCGGTCGTGACGCTTGCGGGAGGCGTCGCTCTCGAGCGCTTTTCGGAATCGATCTCGACGCGCGTCGGTATCTCGGGTGTGCTATTCGGGGCCACGGTGCTCGCCGCAGCGACGTCACTTCCCGAGGTGTCGACCGGCCTCCAGTCGCTGAAGATGGGCGATTACCAACTCGCGTTCTCCGACATCCTCGGCGGCAACGCCTTTCTCCCGGTCCTCTTCCTGCCGGCGACGATCATTTCGGGGCAAGCAGTGTTGCCGCAGGCGCACGCCACGGACGTCTACCTCACCGCGCTCGGGATCCTGCTCACGGTCGTCTACCTCTGGGGCCTGCTCTTCCGGCCGGAGCGCCAGTGGGCCCGGCTCGGGCCGGACTCGATCGCCGTCGTCGCGCTGTACGTGCTGGGCATCGTCGGGCTGGCGATCGTCTCCGGCGGCTGACCGACCGGAGCTGCTACGAGACCTTGACGGTCAGCGTCAGCCCGCTGTCCGCGTCAGGCCGGCCGCGTACGATCGCGTCCTCGAGGCCGCCTGATGCTCCCGCTCTTCGACAACATCCCCACGCGCCGCTTCGCCGTCGTCACGTACGCACTGATCGCGGCGAACTTCGCCGTCTGGGTCTGGGAGCTCGGCGCCCGCAGCGGCCGGATCGACCACTACGCGTTCTATCCGTGCGCGGTGAGCGGTCCCTGCATCGGGGCCGCGCGCGACCACATCCCGTGGCCCGAGGGGACGGTCACCTCGATGTTCATGCACGCCAGCTGGCTGCACATCCTCGGAAACATGCTGTTCCTCTTCATCTTCGGGAACAACGTCGAGGACGTGATGGGCCGCATCCGCTTCGTCGTCTTCTACCTCGCCGGCGGTTTCGCGGCGGCACTCGCTCAGACCTACGTGACGCTGCATTGGTCCGGCGCAGCGGCGGCAAGCATCCCGAATGTCGGCGCGAGCGGTGCGATCGCCGCGGTGCTCGGCGCCTATCTCGTCCTGCTCCCCCACGCGCGCATCACCGGTCTCGTCTTCGGGTTCCTGCCGTGGCGGTTCTCGGCCGGGCTCTTCCTGATCGTCTGGTTCGTGTTCCAGCTGTGGCAGTCGAACTTCTCGATCACGCATGCCGACCAGGGCGGCGGTGTGGCGTTCGCGGCGCACGTCGGTGGGTTCGCCTTCGGCTTCCTGGCGATCAAGCTTTTCCAGGTGCGCACGCCCCTCGGCCCCCGCAGGCGCCGGTGACGTTCCTCACGTTCCGAAGGCGGTCAGGGGCGTGAGGTTCGAGGAGCATGTTCAGCGGGCGTTGGACGAGTTGCCGCCGGAGCTCGCGAAGGCGCTGGAGAACGTCGCGGTGGTCGTCGAGGAGGAGCTGCCCGGCGACCCCGACCTCTTCGGCCTGTGGGAGTCGGCCGAGTACCTGCCGGACAAGATCACGATCTTCCGGAAGCCCCTCGTGGAAGCGTTTCCCGACCCCGCCGAGCTCGAAAACGAGATCCGGATCACGGTTCTCCACGAGCTCGCCCACTACTTCGGGATCGACGAGGATCGCCTCGACGAGCTCGGGTATTCGTAGGAATACCCGCCCGGCCTTCGGCGTTTGAAGGGATATGAGAACGCTGAACCAGATCAGAGACGAGATCGACCGTCTCTCCGCCCGCCGCGGAGAGGTGATGCGTGCGCTGTCCGAAGGGTTCGACGCGACGCTCAAGTCCGAGCATTTGGAGCTCGAGGAGCAGATCGCAGAGCTGTGGGACGAGCAGCGCCGGGCACGCGCCTTGCTGCGGTTCGGCGACCGAGACGTGATCATCCAGAAAGCCCGCCAAGAAGAGCGGCTTTCTCGCGCGGCCTAGTCAGGCCCGCATCCTCACCAGCGAGACGTCCCCCTAGGGGCGTCTCGCGCCGTCTTGTCAGGCAGCGGCGGTACGATTCCCGCGCTCGGGGCGTTAGCTCAGCTGGGAGAGCGCCGCCTTTGCAAGGCGGAGGTCATCGGTTCGATCCCGATACGCTCCATTTCTCCACGGTCTCCGTGCCCCATCCGGGGGATCTTCGCCCCAGGCCGTACCGTTTTGGCCGCCCCGGGCGCTCTCCGCAGTTGAATCGCCCGACACACTTCCGATGCTTTACGAAGCGTTCGTTCAACTGAAGGAGAAGTCAATGCTGAAGAACAAGCTGATGATCGTGCTCGCAGCCGGTGCGCTCGCAGCCGGCGTCGCCGTCGCCTCGGCGTTCGCCGACAACTCGCCTGGGGGCTCGACGACCACCGTCGCGACGACCACCACCACGTCGACCGACGCGAACGGCGACCAGGGCGCGTCCCAGAACGGCCAGCAGGGCGACGAGGAGCAGAGCGCCGCGAACGACGTCGCGGATGCGGCGAACGACGTCCAGAACGAAGCTGGCAACACGGGCGCCGACGACCAGAGCGGTGACCAGAACGGCCCGAACGACGACAGCGAAGAGCAGGGCGACAGCGGCCAGAGCGGCCAGAGCGACTAGCGCCGCTTGTTCTTGGCCCGCGCCGCGACGCGGCGCGGGCCTTTCCACCTCGAGAAAGGACCGCCTGTGCATCGCACCCTGTATCTCCTCGCCGCCCTGACCGTGCTCGTCGCACTCCCGATGAGCGCCGCTGCGAGCAACGCCACGCTCCGTAGCACCGTCAACGTGTGGTCGAAGAAGGTCGGGGCTGACGCGCAC
>JBKJQL010000097.1:0-2571 GCA_046594035.1 Gaiellaceae bacterium | reverse complement strand
CCGCTCGGCGGCGGCGCCTGATCGTTGAAGAAGACCTGCCTTGCGCCGACGGGGTCGAGCAGCAACAGCACCTTGCCCCCTCGCAGGACGAACTGCTCGAGGTTGTACACCTGCTTCTCGGTCCAGTTTTTCGGCCCGGGCACGACGAGCACGGCGACCTCGGGAGGGACCGGCGACTCGACGCTGACCGCGTCGCGGAAGTCGTCGCCATAGACCTTCGAGAGCACGGCCTGTGCGAGCGTGGAGTAGCGGTCGTCGCTCCCCTGGCCCTGCTGCGCCATGAACGCGGGCGGCGGCGCGGGTCGTACAAGGCCCACGATCGCCTTGGACGTGCGCGTGAGCTTGTAGAACGCGGCCGAGAGCTCGTACTCGAGGCTCGACGCGAGCTGGAGCGACTGCTGATCCTCCGAGATCTCGAGCAACGGATCGACCTTCTCGGTCTTGCTCTCGTAGCCGATCGCGATGCCGTCGAAATCGCGCACCTCCGTGACCTTGTTGGCCTCGAGCTCGGAGTAGGCGCCTTCGTGGATGCCGCGGCGCTGGGCCTCTTCCCGTCCGGCGTCGTCCATCTTGACCCAGACGACCTCGAGCCGGCCGTCGCTCTCGGCGGCGTACTCCTGGAGCAGGCCCATGAGTCGGCGGCGCACGGGTTCGGCCTTCGCGGGCAGCTTGTCGCCCCAGTAGACGGAGAGCTTGGCCCGGTCGGACAGGCTCTTCAGCACGTTCTTGCTGGCGTCGGAGAGCGTGAAAATGCGATCGGCCGTGAGGTCGACGCGCGGGGCCGTCGTCGTCGCGAGCACGACGTTGCCCAGCACGAGACAAAGGAACAGCAGCAGGCTGGCCGCGAGCGACCACACGAGCGGGCTGCGCGACGCCGCGTTCGCGGTCTTCGGCGCGGCCGACGTCGAAGTCGAATCCGTCTTGGTTTCACCGGACATGATCAACGATGCCTCCGGTTTTCGACCGTCTCGACGTTGAGATACAGAAAAAAGACGATGAACGAGAGGAAGTAGGCGACGTCGCGCAGATCGACCACGCCTCGCGCGATCGAACGGAAGCGCACCGCCGCCGACAGCCCCGAGAGCGTGCGAGAGAGGTCGGTGCCCGAAAGCGGGCCGGTGCTGCTGTCGAGCATCACGAGCACGATGCAGGCCGCGAACGCGATCAGGAACGCGACGATCTGGTTGCGGGTGAGCGACGAGAGCCAGAGCCCCAGCGCCAAGAACGCCGCCGCCATGAGCACGGCGCCCGTGTAGAGGCCCCAGACGGGCCCGGTGTCGAGCTTGCCGTAAAGGCCCGCCGTGATCGGAACGCCGGCCGTCGCGACCAGTCCCGCCACGACGATCGTCAGTCCCGCGAGAAACTTGCCGAGCACGAGGCTCTTCACCGCGACCGGCGACGTCATCAGCGTCTCGATCGTCTCGCCACGAATCTCCTCGCTCCACAGCCGCATCGCGAGCGCGGGCACGAAGACCGCGAAGGCATAGGGAAGGATGTCCCCCATCGCCCCCATCGACGCCTGGCGATAGAGGAAATAATGCCCCTGCGTGTAGACGAAGTACGTCGTCACGAGCGACATCAGCAGTACCAGCAGGTATGGGATGGGCCCGATGACGTACGACTTCAGCTCCTTCTTGTAGACCGCCCACGTCGCGCGCCACGCATCGGCGGCGCGGCGCTTGCCGAGCGCGAGCGACACGCCCACCCAGGCCGCCAGCAGCGGCAGGACCATGTAAAGCAGGAGCCTAAGCACGGGCCACCTCCACGGCCGTCTCGGCCGTCGAACGCGAGTCCGTGGTCTGCTCGGCGAAGATGTCTTCCAGGCTTGCGGTCTCGGTCGAGAGCTTGGCGAGGCCGAAGCCGGCGCGGATCGCGCGAGCCGCCGCCGCCTCGCACGTCTCGAGGCCGGCCGAGCCGACCAGCCGCACCGACACGTAACCCGCCGCCCCTTCGACCGAACGGACGTCGACCGACTCGACGCCGGGGATCCCGTCGAACACGCCCGCGATCTGGTCGGTCGCCGCCCGCACGACCAGCTCGACGGCCGAGCTGCGGCTCGCGCGGATCACGTCGACCGGGCCGTCGGCGACGATCTTCCCCTCGGAGATGATCAGCGCTCGATCGCACACCGCCTCCACCTCGGGGAGAATGTGAGTCGAGAGGATGACCGTGCGCTCGCGACCCAGATCGCGGATCAGCTGGCGCATCTCCTGCTGCTGGTTGGGGTCGAGCCCGTTGGTCGGTTCGTCGAGGATCAGCACCTCGGGCTCGTGGAGAAGCGCCTGCGCGAGACCGACGCGCTGGCGGTAGCCGGTCGAGAGCGTGCCGTTGGTCTGGCGGCGACGGTCTTCGAGGCCGACCGACTCGATCGACCGATCGACCGCGGCGTCGCGGGCGGCGCCCCGAAGACCGCGCAGCTCGGCGGCGAACTTGAGCGCCTCCTCGACCCGCAGATCGTCGTAGAGCGGGTTGCCCGCAGGGAGGTACCCGATGCGCTTCAAGATCGGGAGCGGGTCGGACGTGACGCCGAGTCCGAAGACCCGGGCCGTCCCCGACGTCGGGGCGAGATAC
>JBKJQL010000074.1:0-2837 GCA_046594035.1 Gaiellaceae bacterium | reverse complement strand
GTCTGCATCAGCGCTGACGGATTCAGTGGCGTCAGCGCGCGCTCAAGGGACGCCGGGTCGAGGCCGTCAGCCGTCGAGATGTCTGTCATCCCGAGCAGGATTGCGCCGGGTTCCGGCGCCGCGGGGCCGCCGGGAATCGCCGGCGCCCACCCCGCAGCGACCGGGAAGGGCAGGTCCTTCTGGTGCAACCAGGCCCCGAGGTACGGCTGCGGATCGACCGCCCCGTCGTAGCCGAGGTAGAGGAACGAGACCGGGTGTACCTCGAAGTGCAGGTGGTACGGCGTTCCCTCGGCGTCGCCGGTCCTCCCCATGAACCCGATCACCCCGCCCGCCTTGACGCGCGCGCCGTTCACCGCGGCCGTCGAGAACGCCGAGAGGTGCGCGTAGTAGAACTGGTTGCCCTGCTCGTCGAGCAGCCAGAGGCGGTTCCCGCCGATCTTGTTCCAGCCGACCGAGAACACGGTGCCGTCGGCGACTGCCAGGAGCGGCTGGCCAAGCTGGCCGAAGATGTCGGTTCCGTGGTGGAACGACACGTCTGCGCGCCCGGCCCCGAAGGTGTCGATGTACGAGGACGGGCCGTAGACAGGGAAGACGTAGCGGCCGGCGGTGAGCTTCGGGTGCACCTTGAGCGGCCCGCTTGTGTCGTTCTTCCCGCCGCGGCGGCGCCTGTCGCGCGGCGCGTCGCCACTCGAGACGTCAGGCCCGGTGGTCGTGGTCGGCGGAGCCGTGGCTGTCTCCGTCGGCGTCGTCACCGACGCTGCCGGGGGCGCTGTCTGGGCGGCCGCGTCCGCGTAGCCGACCTGGATCTCGCTGTTCGCCGGAAGGCCGCCGTGCTCCGCGGTGAGGTGAACGTCGATCTCCGTCACGAACCCGCGGTATCCCTTCGCGCCGTCGGGCGCGCTCGTGTCGACCGCGGTGCTACCGATCGTGAGCTGGCCCCAGTCGCCGAGTTTCACCTTCGTCGCGGGGCCTGTCAGCGTGACCGGCTGCCCATTGACGTTGAGGTTGTTGACCGTGCTGCCGTTCACGTTGCCGCCCGCGCCCGAGTAGCCGGTGCCCGCGGAGGCACGCGCGACCACTGCGTCCGCGGTGATCTCGCCCTTGAAGAGCGACAAGGCGGTGACGACGCTCTCCGCGCGGGCCGAGGCATTGCCCTCCACCCCGGTGACCGCGCTCGCGGTCGACGAATCGGCGGAGACGACGGAGCCGTCTGAGGGGTAGGCGAACTTCTCGACGACAGCGGCGTGGTTCGGAGGCGAGACGACCGACGTGGTGGCAGCCCCACTCTGGTTCGGCACCGAGACCTTGATGCCCCACGCCGTCGCAGCCGCGCCGGGCGTGCGCGCAGGTCCCTCGGCCCCGGCGGAGCCGATGACGAGCAGCGTGACAAGTGGGAGCAGGGCGAGAAGACGGCGCACCGTTACGCCATTCTGACAGGGACGGAGGTTGCCTCTATCCGAATTGCTTGCGGGCGAAATCGCGGAAGCGCTCGCGCGCCTCGTCATCCGGGCCCATTTTCTCGTCGTCCGCGTACCGCGGATCGGCTGCGACCTCCTCGGCGACGGCGCGTAGCTCGTTCACGACGGCCTGTTCGTGGCGCGGATCGCGCAGCAGCGCCTCGATCCAGGTCTCCGTCCCGTCGTACTCCGGCACGTCATGCTCGACGAGCAACTGGCCGAGCAGGATCCCGACGCGGATGTAGGCGAACGTGCGGAACGCGAGGATCTTGTGCGGCGACGAGACCAGCTCGTCGATCTCGGGATGCGTGGCCTGCAACGCACCGACGATCGAGCCGATCGGTTCGTCGACCAGCGGGATCCAGAGGTCGTCCTGTTCGCTCATCCCGGAAGTGTCCACGATCTGCGGGGAATCCGCCAGACGTAGGGTGTGAGGGGTGGACGCACTCGCGCGGATCGCGGCCGAACCGGCCCAGGCGGGCCTGTTTCTCGACATCGACGGCGTCCTGGCCCCGATCGTCGAGCGGCCCGAGGATGCCCGGGTCCCCGGGGAGACCCGTGACGTGCTGCGGCGCCTGGCCGAGCGGTATGCGCTCGTTGCCTGCGTCACGGGAAGGCCGAGCGAGGTCGCCCGCGAAATCGTCGGCGTCGAGGGCCTGACCTACGTGGGCGAGCACGGCCTGGAGCTCGAACCCGAGGCGCAGCGCTGGGCGGAGCGGATCCACGGCTTCGCGCTCGAGGTGCCGTGGGGCGATATCGAGGTGAAGCCGCTGAGCGCCGCGTTCCACTACCGAAGCGCTCCCGATCCGCAGCAGGCGCGCGCACAGCTCGAGGGGGTCGCCGCCGGCGCGCTCGACCTCGGGCTCCGGGCGCGTTGGGGCCGGATGGTGCTCGAGGTCCTGCCACCCGTCGATGCCTCGAAGGGGACGGCGGTGCGCCAGCTGCTCGAGACGACGGGGTTGCAGCGCGCGCTCTACGCGGGCGACGACACGACCGACCTCGACGGCTTCGCGGCGCTCGACCGGCTCGAGACGGCGGTACGGGTTGCGATCATCTCCACGGAAGGCCCGACCGAACTGGCCGAGCGCGCCGACGTGATCCTCGACTCGACCGACGCCTTGCGCGAACTGTTGCAGCAACTCTAGGCGCGGCGCAGCCAGGCGTAAGTACGCTCGCCCACACGGCCGTCGTCTCGCTCCTAGAAGTCTCAGAAGTCCGAGGGGATTGAACCGTGGAACTGGCGGATCCGCCAGCCGTCCGCCGTTTCGACCGCCAAGAGGGTGAGCCGGATCGGCGCGCGGCGCTCTCCGCTTCCGTCGGAGACGATGACCTCGCCGAAGGCCGCGAAGCCGAGAACACCGGCGCTCTGATGGAACGGGA
>JBKJQL010000317.1:0-3945 GCA_046594035.1 Gaiellaceae bacterium | reverse complement strand
AGGCTCAACGGTCTAGCCGGTGGTCGTGGCGTTCGTCGTGACCGCGCAGGGATCCGCGCTCGGCTTGTAGCCGACCTGGTACTTGATCTGCGAACCGGAGCAGAAGCCCTTGGTCGTCTCGGCGACCCAGTCGGTCATCGCCTGGTTCTTCTTCGTCTGAATCAACTGCTGCTTGATCGAGGCCGAGACCTGCTTCTCAGGCGTCGAGGAGCGCGGCTTGACGGTAGCGAGCGGCTCGATCACGAACCACGACTTGTACTGCGTCGGATCGTAGATCGGCGCGTGCACGACCTTGGTCGGCTGCGAGAACGCAATCTTGTCGAATGCCGCGACGGTCTGGCCCTTGGTGAAGGTCGCCTTGCCGCAGTTCTGCCCGCTCGCGTCCTTCGCGTACTTCTTCGCAAGCGTGCACCACGCCTTGTCGCCGCCGGCCTTGACCTGGGCGTAGACGGAATCCGCGTCGGCCTTCTTCTTGACGAGGATGTAGCGGACGTCGCGCGACTGCGGCTGCGTGTAGAGCTGCGGATGCCCGATGTAGTAGTCGTGGATCTCGCTTGCCGGCACATCGGTCTTTGCGGTGACCTTGTTGAAGACGGCCTCCGAGATCAGCTGCGAGCGAATGTCATTGTGCACCGACGAATCCGTGAGGTGCTGCTTCGCGAGCTGCGACTGGTAGCGCTTGTCGGTGCACGCTGCCTGATCCTTCGCCTTCGGGTCCTGGCACGGGAAATACTGCTTCTTGATCTGGGCGAGGCGCTTGACGACGTCCGAGTCGGAGATCTTGATCCCCATCGAGCTCGCCTTCGCCTCGCGCTCGGCCTGCTGGACGAGCAGCGTGACCGCCTGGCCCTTCACGGTCTCGTACTCCGTCGTCCCCTGCTTCGGGAAGGGACGGCCCTGCTGCTTGAAGCTCCGCTGCGCCTGTGCGAGCAGCGCGTCGTAGCCCTTCTTCGTCACATGAACCTTGCCCACGACCGCGACGTCGTCCTTCTTCAGGCTCGCGCCGCCACCGCCGCCGCACCCCGCGAGGAGGGCCGCCACGAGGACGATCGGAAAGAGAAATGTCTTCTTCATTGCAGAGGAAGCGCCGGCTAAGCCGCCTGGCGCGCGGCCAGCATAGCATCGACCAGATCCACAGCTCCCTTGAATTCATCTCCTCGTAAGGTCACCTCGCGGTTGCCCGTGGAGTAGACAGCCGTCTCGACCTGAGCCCGGAGCTCACGCAGCTCACCCGAGCCCAGGACGACCGGACCGACCGACGCTTTGCCGCCGCGGAAGACGAGGTAGCCGGCGCCGAGCCGCGCGAGCTTGAGCTTGACCTCCTGGATCGCGAACAGGTTCTCGACCGGCTCGGGGAGCGGTCCGTACCGGTCCTCGGTCGCGACTCGGAGCTCGTGGAGCTCGTCCTCGGTCTCGGTCAGCGCGATGCGCCGGTGCAGATCGATCTTCAGCGCCTCGGCGGCGATGTAGGCGGCGGGGACGTAGGCATCGACGCGCACGTCGATGCGGACCGGCTTCGCGGCGAGGCGGCGCTGGCCGGAGAGCTCCGCAACTGCCTCGTGCAGCATCTCGACGTAGAGCTCGAAGCCGAGCGCGGCGACGTGGCCGGACTGCTCGGCACCGAGGAGATCGCCGGCACCGCGAATCTCGAGGTCGCGCATCGCGATCGCGAAGCCGGCGCCGAGCTCCGTGTGGTCGGCGAGCGTCGCCAGACGTGCGCGCGCTTCGGGCGTCAACTCGTGTGCGTCGGGATAGAGGAGGTACGCGTGCGCCAGCTCGTCGCTGCGGCCGACGCGGCCGCGGATCTGGTAGAGCTGGCTGAGGCCGAGCTGGTCGGCGCGCTCGACGATCAGCGTGTTCGCCTGCGGAATGTCGAGCCCGGACTCGATGATCGTCGTGGAGACGAGCACGTCCGCGTCTCCGGCGAGGAACGTGATCATCTTGTCCTCGAGCTCGCGCTCCGGCATCTGGCCGTGCGCGACGAGGAAACGGAGGTTCGGGCACATCTGCTTGAGCTTCTCCGCAGCCTCCTCGATCGTGTCCACGCGGTTGTGCAAGTAGAACGCCTGCCCGTTACGCGCGAATTCGCGGTCGAGCGCCTCCTTGATCAGGGCCTCGTCGTACTCGCCGACGAACGTGCGAATCGGCCGGCGCCCTTCCGGCGGCGTCTCGATCACCGAGATGTCGCGCAGGCCCGCGAGCGACATGTGCAACGTCCGCGGGATCGGTGTCGCGCTGAGCGCGAGCACGTCGACCTCGAGCCGCAACTGCCGCAACAGTTCTTTCTGCCGCACGCCGAAGCGCTGTTCCTCGTCGACGATCACGAGTCCGAGGTCCTTCGAGATCACATCGCGCGAGAGCACGCGATGCGTTCCGATCAGGACGTCGACCTTGCCTTCCTTGAAGTCGGCAAGCACCTGCTTCACGTCGGCGGGCTTGCGGAATCGTGACACCATCTCGACGCGCACGGGGTAGTCGCGATAGCGATTGCGGAAGGTGTTCCAGTGCTGCTGTGCGAGCACAGTCGTCGGTACGAGCATCAGCACCTGCTTGCCGTTCACCGCGACCGTGAATGCGCCGCGCAGGGCGACCTCGGTCTTGCCGAAGCCGACGTCGCCGCACACGAGACGGTCCATCGGATGTGCGGATTCGAGGTCCTCTTTCACGGCCTCGATCGCGGTGCGCTGATCGTCGGTCTCGCGATACGGGAACTCGCTCTCGAGCTTCTCGACCCATTCGTGGTCGACGTTGTAGGCGATGCCGGGCTGCGTCTGCCGCTGCGCGTAGAGCTGGATCAACTCCCCGGCCATCTCTTGCAGGTGCGCGCGCGCACGCGACTTCAGGTTGTCCCAGGCCTTGCCGCCGAGCTTCGAGAGCGTCGGCGCCTTCGAGTCCGCGCCGATGTAGCGGCTGACTTTCCCGATCTGCTCGTGCGGGACGTAGACACGGTCGTCGCCGCGGTAGGCGAGCAGCAGGTAGTCGCGGGTGACACCAGCCACTTCTTTCGTCTCGAACCCGAGCAGCTGCGCGATGCCATGGTCCTCGTGCACGACGTAGTCGCCGGTGCGGAGGTCCGAGAAGCTCTGCAGCGCCCGGCCCGGCGCAGCGGTCGCGCGTGGCGGCCGCTTGCGGAAGACCTGCGTGTCGGGGAGGAGCGCGAAGCCGAGCTCGCGCCAGACGAAGCCCCGGCGCGCAGGCGCGACGGCGAAGGTCAGCCCCTCGGGCTTGTCGCCCGGGTCGAGCATCGTTGCCGAGACGCGGCGTAACAGCGCCTGCTGGCGCAGCGCCTCGCCGCGGTGTGGGAACGCGACCACGACGTCGAGTCCCTGGCGCAGCAGACCGCCGAGCTCGTTCTCCGCCTCCGACAGCCCGCGCGCAGCGATCGCGGGACGCTGCGCATCGAACGAGAACGGCTGGCCTTGCGGGAACGACGACAGCTCCGTCACGCCGCTGAGCTCCGGACCGCGGAGCTTCTCCTCCTCCCAGACGGCTTGCACGTCGTCGGGCAGCCACACGATGTCGGGGGCGCGGTCGAAGGGCGGCACGAGATCGTCGGGGACCGTCGTATCGAACGCCTCTTCACCCTCCTCCATGCCGAGGTCGATCTCGACGAGCTCCTGGCGGCGCTCGGCCGCGGGGTAGACCGTCGCCTCCTCGACCTGACGAAGCGCGCGCTGCGTGAACGGTGAGAAGGCCCGGATCTGTTCGACCTCGTCGCCGAAGAGCTCGATGCGGAGCGGCTCGCGCCCCGTCGTCGGGAAGACGTCGACGAGGCCGCCGCGGATCGCGAACTGCCCACGCTCCTCGACCCGCTCGACGCGCTCGTAGCCGGCGGATGCAAGTTGCACGGCGAGCGATTCGATGCCGGGTTCGTCGCCGCGTGCGACGTGCAGCGCCTGGGCGCGCTCCTTGAGCGGCGGGAGCCCTTCCGCGACGGCGGCCGCG
>JBKJQL010000295.1:0-17697 GCA_046594035.1 Gaiellaceae bacterium | reverse complement strand
CGCCTCTTCTAGCCGCCTCCCGAGGAGGCTCTCGAACCTGGTTGAAGAGCGAACCAGGTTCGGATAGAGCATTGAACCTGGTTCGGGGTATGAACCAGGTTCAAGAGTTCCGCTGCTAACCCCCCGCCAGCTTCACCACGTACCCCTGCGCCTGCAGACGCTCCGCGATCTTCTCGCGGTGGTCGCCCTGGATCTCGACGGCGCCGCCTTTGACCGTCCCGCCCGAGCCGCAGTGCCTCTTCAAATCCTTCGCAACCGCGTCCAGGTCGCGCGGCGGAAGTCCGCGCACGACGCTCATCGTCTTGCCGCCTCGGCCTCCCTTGCCGCGGAAGATGCGGACGACTCCGTCCTTCGGCAGAGCCGGACCGTCGAAGACCTCCTCGGCCGGCTTCCGGACTCGCTTGCGCTGGTCGCCGCCACCGGACGAGTAGACAAGGCGGCTGTTGCTCACGAGCCCGGCGCCGGGTCGGAGGGGAGCCGTGAGTAGAGGACGCAGTCTTTGCGCTCCCCGTGGAGCAGGAACGAGGAGCGAAGCATGCCTTCGCGTTGGTACCCCGCGCGCAGGGCGACAGCATGCGACGCGGCGTTCTCCGGATCGATCTGCACCTGCAGGCGACCGAAGCCGAGCTCTGCGATCGCCCAGTCACCGAGCGCCTGCAGCGACAGGCACGCGAGGTTGCGGCCACGCGCCTCGGGCACGACCATGTAGGCGAGCTCGCCCGTCGCGTGCTGGTGTGCGATCAGCGCGATCATTCCGAGATAGGCGTCCGTATCCGCGTCGGCGATCGTCAGGACGACCATCCGGCCGGCGGCTCGCTCGGCCTCGACGGTGCGGATGTCGTCCTCTGCATCACCGGTCGCATGGTTGTTCAGCCACCGGGCGGACGACGGTTCGGCCACCGCCGCGGCGTAGACGGGAACGTCCTCGACGCGGTAGGGCCGGAGCACGAAGCCGGGCCCGGCGAGCGGCGGGTCAGGGAAGGGGAGCGGCTCGGCCACGCACCCGAGACGCTACCGCTCGAAGATGCCGCGCCCGCCGAGCTCCGTCTGGAAGAAGACGCTCGCGAGCTCAAGGTGGTCGTAGAACGCCTTCGCCGCTTCCTCGGGGCGGTGTTCGATGCACGCTTGGAGTAGTTGCTCGTCGAGTGCGCGGTGGGTGTCCTGCGGGTCACCCGCAGATGCGAGCAGCGCCGGCCGGAAGCGCTCGGAGCGCACCCAGGCGGGACGGATCAGCGCGACGAGCCAGGGCGAGGCCGACGCGTCGTAGAGCGCGAAGTGAAAGGCCGTGTGCGCGCGCATCGTCTGGAGCACGTCGCCTGCAGCGCGAGTCTCGTCGAAGCGCGTCAGGTGCGTCTGCGAGGCGGAGCCGTCCGCATCGGTGAACCGTTCGGCCGCGCGGCGCACCGCGAGCGACTCGAGCGCGAGGCGAACCTCGAAGAGGTCACGCAACTCGTCCACGTCGAAATCCAGCACTTTCGCGCCCTGATGGGGCACGTGCTTGGCGAGCCCGAGCGCCTCCAGCTGACGCACGGCCTCGCGGATCGGGGAGATGCTCATGCCGAGCGAACGGGCCAGCTCGTCGAGCCGGAGCGGCGTCCCGGCCGGCAGGTCGCCGAGGATGATCGCCTCGCGGAGTTGCTCCAGGGCGAACTCGGCCATCGTCCGGTGGCGGATCTGGCCTTCCGCGGGCGCTCGGCGTAGAGGCGGCATGAATACAGACCTTCCTATGCCCTTGATCAGATGTCAAACGCCGTGAAAGGATGTCACTGTGGCTTCCCCTGCCCGTTCGAGCAGTGCTGGTCAGCAGGTCCCCCGTTCGCCGCACCGCGGCGGCAGACACTGAAGGAGTGGAGATGAAGAGACTGGGTTCCCGTACAGGGCTCATCATGGTCGTCGTAACGGGCCTGCTGGTCGTGCTCGCGACGACCGCTGCGGCGCGTACCACGGCCGCGAAGCCGATCGTGATCGGCTGGGCGTTCGACAGCAAGGGGGCGATGGCTCCCTTCGACGGCCCGGCGCTCGCCGCGGCACAGCTGCGGATCAAGCAGGTGAACGCGAAGGGCGGCGTCCGTGGCCGCCCGCTCAAGATCCAGACGTGCGACACGCAGGGCAACAAGCCGGCGATCGCCAAGGCCTGCGCCCTGAAGCTGCTGGGCGCCGGCGCGAACGTGATCTTCACGACGTGCGACGTCGACTACGCGGCGCCTGTCGTGCAGGAGTCGATCAACCGCGGCGTGCTCGCGATCGCGCCGTGCATCGGCACCGATCAAATGGGACCGAAGCGCTTCGGGAAGAAGGGCAAGCTCGCCTTCAGCTTCGGTAACGTCGCGCAGGACGAAGGATCGGCCATGGCGCAGTACGCGTGGGGCAGGGGCTGGCGCACGGCGTCGCTCGCGACCGACGGCGTCATCGTCTACTTCAAGGACGTCGTCAAGGCGTTCAAGGCCCGCTGGACACAGCTCGGCGGCAAGGTCGTCGCGCAGGAGACCTACCACTCGCTCGGCGGCAACGACGTCAACAACACCGTCAGCCGTTTGAACGCGAAGAAGGCGGACGTGATCGTGACGTCCACCGCCGGTGCGTTCGGCGCTCTCTCGACGCTGATCTCCGGACTGCGGAGCCTCGGTAACAACACGGCGATCCTCAACTCGTGGGCCGGCGACGGCGTCTACTGGCTCCCGAAGAGCCCGAAGGTGACGAACTACTACTTCGTCACGTACGCGTCGATCTTCGGCGACGACCCGAACGCCGCCGTGAACAAGCTCGCCAAGCAGGTGAAGGCGGGCACGGGTGGCTTCCTCGGCGGCTCGGCCGCGATCGACGGCGTGGTCGCCGCGATCAAGCGCTCCGGCGGTTCGACGAACGGGGCGACGCTCGCCGCGAAGATGGAGAAGTTCAAGAAGGTCCCGACGCTGTCGGGCCTCGTCAGCTTCTCCGCGAAGTACCACACCGTGTTCGGCCGGCAGTACCGGGTGATCAAGATCCAGAACAACAAGGCCCACCTGGTCGGCACCGTCGTCGCCAAGGTCGTCCCCAAGATTTAGAGGAACGACGCTTGACGCACGACACAGCACAGAGCGAGTCGGAAAGGAGGCCCGGGGAAACCCTCCGGGCCTCCTCCATTTCTCGTTCCTACGAGGGGGTCACGGCACTTCGCGGCGTGACGCTCGAGCTCAGGCGCGGTGATGTCGTCGGCTTGATCGGACCGAACGGCGCAGGCAAGTCGACGCTCGTCAACGTGCTGAGCGGCTTCGACCGGCCGGACGAGGGAACCGTGGTGCTCGGCGAGGTGGATGTCACGCGGTGGTCGCCGCACCGGCGGGGCCGGCACGGCCTCGCCCGCACGTTCCAGCACAGCCATTCCTTCGGCTCGCTGTCCGTGCGCGAGAACGTCGAGGTTGCGGCGCTCGGGGTCGGCGCGGGGCCGCGGCGGGCCGCCGAACGGGCCGAGTCGCTCCTCGCGGCGCTCGGGCTGTCCGGGTACGCGGACACGCCCGCGGCCTCCCTCGCCCACGGTGACGAGCGGCGGCTGGGTGTGGCACGCGCGCTCGCGACCGAGCCGCGCTTCGTCCTGCTCGACGAGCCGGCCGCGGGCCTGCCGGAGGCAGAGGTGCCCGACTTTGCAGCCGTCGTCCGCTCGGTCCGCGACGAGCACGGCGCCGGCGTGCTCCTGATCGACCACAACATGGCGCTGATCATGGAGATCTGCGATCGCATCCACGTGCTCGACCAGGGAACGACCCTCGCCGAGGGAGCGCCTGCCGAGATCCGCGCGAACCTCGATGTGGCCGCCGCGTATCTCGGCGAGCGGCCGGTGACCGAGGAATGAGCGCGCTCACGCTGGAAGCGCTCGATGTTCGCTACGGCGGCGTCCAGGCCGTGCGCGGTGTGTCGTTCGAGGTCGCCCCCGGTGAGATCGTCGGCCTGATCGGCGCGAACGGCGCCGGGAAATCGTCCACCCTGCACGCGATCATGGGTCTGGCGCCGGTCGCAGGAGGCGACGTGCGGCTCGGAGGCGTGTCCCTGCGCGGCAAGCGCCCCGAGGACATCGCGCGCAGCGGGGTTGCGCTCGTCCCGGAGGGACGGAGGATCTTCTCGGAACTGACCGTCGAGGAGAACCTGCGGCTCGGTCTGGCCGCGCGCCGCACACGCGGGCCTGCGGACGGCGTGCTCAAAGCCGTTTACGAGCTGTTTCCGATCGTCGAGGAGTTCCGTGCGCGCAACGCGGGCGCTCTCTCCGGCGGCCAACAGCAACAGCTCGCAATCGCGCGCGCTCTCGTCGCCGAGCCCGACGTGCTCCTACTCGACGAGCCGTCGCTCGGTCTCGCGCCGGCGGTCGTCGACATCGTCTTCGACGCGCTGGCCGCCATTCGCGAACGTGGCATCGCGGTGCTGCTCGTCGAGCAGCGTGCGCAGCGCACCGTCGCTGCCGCCGACCGCTCCCACGTGCTCGGCAACGGCGAGCTTCGCCTGACCCTCGGGCCGGAGAGCGCCGGAGACACCGAGACCCTCGTGGCGGCCTACTTCTCATGACGCTCGCGTTTCTCAACATCGGCTGGCAGACACTCGCGGACGGTGTGGCGCTGGGAGCGATCTACGCACTGATGGCAGTCGGCATCGGCCTGGTCTTCGGCGTGCTGCGGCTCGTCAACTTCGCCTACGGCCAGCTCGTGATGGCCGGAGCCTTTGCGCTTGCGCTCGCGTCCGAGTGGGGCTGGCCCGTGTGGGCCGGCATTGCGCTGTGTTTTGCATCGGTGCTCGTGCTCTCGGTGCTGATGGACCGCCTCGTCTTTCGCCCGCTGCGCGGCCACTCGCCGGCGGTGATGCTCGTGGCCACGTTCGCCGTGGCGTTCCTCCTGCAGAGCGTCGCGCTGCTCTGGTTCGGCCCGCTCGGAAAGATCGCGTCTTCGCTTTCGTCGCTGAACCAGCCCGTGACGGTCTCGGGCGTCGATATCCGCAAGATCACGATCCTGGCCGTCGTCGTCGCCGTGCTCTGCCTCGTTGCCCTGTCGGTGCTACTCGAGCGCACGACGATCGGACTGCACATGCGCGCGTCGTCGATGGACTTCCAGACTGCACGCATGCTCGGCGTGCGCGCGAACCGCGTGATCGGCGCGGCTGTCCTCCTGTCGGGAGCTCTCGCCGGTGTCGTCGCCGTGATGCTGACGGTGCAGACGCCGCTCGTCACGCCCGACTTCGCCCTTCGCGACACGATCATCGTGCTCGCGGGTGTGGTGCTCGGCGGCATGAACCGCCCGATCCCGGCGACCCTGGGCGGCTTCGCGATCGGGCTCGCTACCGGCTTGCTCGGCGGCGCGCTGCCGAGCAACCAGAGCCAGTACGTCCCGGCGTTCGTCTTCGGCGCGGTGATCGTCGTGTTGCTCGTTCGTCCAGGAGGACTGTTCACCCGGCGCCAGGTGGCAGAGCGCGTATGAGGCGGCTGCTCGGAGCGCAGGCGTTGCTCGGCCCGGTGACACTCGTGATTGCGGTGGCGCTCGTCGGCACGGTCGTATCGACGTCGAACGCGTCGTACTTCATCGACGCCCTCGTCAAGGTCGCGATCGTCGTCGCGATCTATCTCTTCATCGGCAACTCCGGCGTGCTCTCGTTCGGCCACATCAGCTTCGTCGCACTCGGGGCGTGGACCGCCGGCGTGCTCTCCGTCCCTGCCGGTGAGAAGCCGGCGATCATGCCCAACCTTGCGCACTTCCTGCAGGACCGCACGAGCGGCAACCTGACCTCGCTTCTGCTCGCCGCCGTCGTCGGCGGGATCTGCGCGTTCGCAGTCGGCTTGCCGCTGATGCGGCTGTCCGGCCTCGCCGCCGGCATCGCCACCTTTGGCGTCCTCGAGATCACGCACAACTTCCTGCGCTACGAGGAGCGCGTCGGCCCGGGCCTGAACACCTTCTCGTCGGTGCCCGAAACGACCACGCTGCGGCAGGCGGCGATCGGCGCGCTCGTCGTGATCGTGATCGCCTACGCGTACGCGCGAAGCCGTTTCGGCCGTCTGTTGCGCGCAACGCGTGAGGACGCCGCCGCCGCGCGGGCGGTCGGAACCTCCGTGTACCGGCAGAGGCTGATCGCATTCACGCTCTCGGGTCTGCTCGCCGGCCTCGCGGGCGGGCTCTACGTGCACCTGCTCCCGGTCAACACCGAAAGCGTCTATCTCGATCTGACGTTCATCACGCTCGCCATGCTCGTCGTCGGCGGCGCGACCAGCCTCTGGGGCGCAGTCGTCGGCGCGCTCGCGGTCAGCGCCCTCGACTCGTACCTCGCGGTCGCCGAGAACGGGACGTCGCTCTTCGGCTGGCAGCTCGACCTGCCCGCGGGGACGCGTGTGATTGTCGTCGGCGTGCTGATGGCGCTCGTTCTGATCCTGCGCCCGTCGGGCATCACCGGCGGCCGTGAGTTCCGCCTCTGGCCGAGGTCCGGATGAAGCGCGTGTGCATCGCGGGCGCCGGCGTGATCGGCAGCCTCTTCGCCGCGCACCTGGCGCGCGTCACCGAGGTCACCACGCTGACGCGGCGCGAGGAGCATGCTCGCGCGCTCAACGACGAGGGACTTCGGGTCTCCGGGCGCGCCGACTTCACATCGCGCGTGACTGCGGCGACCAGTCCGGACGCGCTGCCCGAGCCCGACCTGGTGATCGTCGCCTCGAAAGGAGGCGATGTCGACCTGATCGCGACTCAGCTCGAGGGTCACTGGCCCGGCGCGACGTTGATGACGGTGCAGAACGGGATCGGCGCCGACGGAATCGTCGCGCGACACGGCCCCTGGCCGCTGCTCACGGCGGTGACGTTCATGAGCGGTACCCGTCACGCAGACACGCACGTCGAGTACGTGCTCGACACGGCGACCTGGATCGGGCCGTCGCGCGGCACGACACCCGACGACGCGCGCGCGGTCGCTGCGCTGATCGAGTCGTCCGGGCTGAAGGCGGAGGCCTTCGACGACCTGCGCCCCGCCCAGTGGTCGAAGCTGATCTTCAACGCGACGGTGAACACCGTGGCAGCGCTCACCGGCCTGCGTCACGACCCGCACTTCGCGGCGTTGAGCGACCCGCACGACCTCGGGCTCCTCGTGCGTAACCTGATGGACGAGGGGAAGGCAGTCGCGGCGGCAGCCGGCGTGACGCTCGACGAGGATCCGTGGGAGATGAACGTGCTCGCCACTCAGCGTGGCCACCGGCACGCTCCCTCGATGCTCGAGGACGTGCAGGCACGCCGGCTGACGGAGGTCGACCTGATCACCGGGTCGCTCCTCGGCGAGGCCCACCGGCTCGGCGTCCCGGTCCCCTTGCACGAAGCCATGTACAGCCTGATCAAAGGAGCGGAGGGGTCTTGGGAATGAGGGTCTGTGTAGTCGGTTGCGGCGCCGTCGGCTCGTTGTTCGCGGCGAATCTCGCAACGCTCGACGACGTCGAAGTGTGGGCATACGACCTCGCGCAGGAGCATGTCGACGCGATCAATCGTCACGGCCTGCGCCTGACGGGCGCCGGTGAGGTGGTCGGACGTCCGCGGGCGACGACCGACGCGGCCGAGTTGCCGCCATGCGACTTCGGGATCGTGGCGACGAAGGCGATGCACTCGGAGCCCGCGATCAGCGCGACGGCGCACGCCTTTGCCGACGGATGCGTCGCGACCGTGCAGAACGGCATCGGCAACGAGGAGGTGCTCGCGCGCCACGTCGAGCGCGTGATCCGCGGGACGACGTTCCCCGCAGGAAAGATCACCGCCCCGGGCATCGTGCAATGGGACGTCAAGGGCGACACGACCTTCGGCCCGTACGAGGACAGACCCGCGCCCTTCGAGGAGGTGCAGCGGCTTGCCGAGGCGTGCACGCGCGGCGGTATGCCGACGGCGGCGGTCGAGGACGCGCGGGGTCCGCAGTGGCGCAAGGTGATCTTCAACGCGGCCACGAACCCGCTCGGTGCGCTCACCGGGCTGACGCACGGGCGCGTCTGCGAGCGGCCGGACCTGCGCCGCCTCGCATCGCAACTCGTCACCGAGGGAAAGGCGGTCGCAAGCGCGCAGGGGATCGTGCTGGACTCCGATCCCGAAGAGCTGATCGACTACGCGGCGCGGCCCGAGGTTGCCTACGGCCACAAGGCCTCCATGCTGCAGGATGTGGAGGCGCGCCGGCAGACAGAAGTGGACTACCTGAACGGCGGCATCGCGGAGTTCGGGCGCAAGCTCGGCGTGCCGACGCCGATGCATGAATCGATCTGGGCACTGGTGAAAGGGATGGAGGCTTCGTGGGATCAGTAACACCGCAGGACGAGATCGACCGCCGCTACGGGCTGGTCCGCGAGGCGATGGCCCGGGACGGGCTGGACGCCGTGATCGTCTCGGGCAACGAGTACTCCGGGTTCGAAGGGGCGGTCACGTACATGTCGGGCTTCGTGATCGTGCACCGCTACGCGTACGTGCTGCTGCCGCTCGAGGGCGATCCGTCGATCGTCTTCCCGCGCGAGGCGACGTATGTCGGCGAGCACGGGACGACGTGGATCGACGACCAGGTGTTCGTCGACAAACCGGGTGAGTGGCTCGCGGACAAGGTACGTGGACAGAGGGTCGGCGTCTACGGCCTCGACTACGTGATGACCGTGCGCGACTTCCGCGCGCTCGAGGGTGCGGCGACGATCGAGCCCTGGGATCTTCAGTTCGATCACGCGCGCGCGGTCAAGAGCGAGCGAGAGCTCGAGTCCGTACGCGACAGCGTGCGCATCAACACCGAGGGCTTCTGGATCTTCCTCGAGCATTTCGCGCCCGGGAAGACGGAGCGCGAGATTCTCGCGCACTGCGAGAAGTATTTCATCGAGGAAGGCTGCGGCCGCTCCACGATGGACATGGTGCTCGTCGGCGACGACGGTGCAGCGCTGCCCGAGTTCAAGATCGCAGGCGACTACCGGATCAAGGCGACCGACATGGTGCTGCCCTCGCTCGAGGTCGCAGGCGCCGGCGGCCACTGGGTCGAGGTCTCCCGCGCAATCTGCGCCGACCAGCCGAGTGATGAGACCAAGCAGATGATGGAGGCCTACGTCGAGTACTACGACGCGGCGCGCTCAGCCCTTCGGGACGGTGCAACCGCGCACGACGTGCACCGCGCGGTGTCCAAGGGCTTCGTCGACCGCGGCTTCAAGCTGGGCCACGTGACCGGTCACTCGATCGGCATGACGATGATCGAATGGCCGAAGATCGGCGAAGGCGACGAGACGGAGCTGCGCTCGAACATGGTGTTCTCGATGCACCCGCATGCGATCTCGCAGGACGGCCGTGCGTGTCTCTACATGCAGGACACGTGGCTCGTGACCGCAGACGGCGGCGTCCCGCTCGCCGACCTGCCAATGAAGATCTTCGACGGAACGGAGGCGAGACCATGAACGAGCTCGCGAAGCCGATCCTGCCGGGCGCAGGCGGCTCGGACTACGAGCGTTACCTGCGGACGGATGACTTGCTTGCGCTGCAGAAGGGATCCGACGAATGGGTGCACCGCGACGAGCTGCTCTTCCAGACGGTGCATCAATCCTCCGAGCTGTGGATGAAGCTCGCGTGGAACGAGGTCGAAGAGGCAGGCGCTCTGACAAATGCAGGTGACATCCAGCCCGCGAGTCGTCTCCTCCGGCGCGCAATCGCCTGCCTGAAGATCGTCACCGAGGCCCTCGACATGCTCGAGCACATGTCGCCCTGGGAGTACACGGAGGTTCGCAAGGTGCTCGGTCACGGGAGCGGCTTCGACTCACCGGGCTTCCGGGAGTTGCGGCGCGTTGCAAAGCCGCTCGGCGACGCGTTCCACGCGGCGCGCGAGCGGGCGGGGCTCTCGTTGATCGAGGTCTACACGCGCGGGCGCGAATTCGACGAGCTCTACAACCTCGCCGAACTGCTGATCGAGCTCGACGAGCGCGTGACCGTCTGGCGCGTGCGTCACTTCAAGGTCGTGCAGCGCACGATCGGCGCCGACGTGATCGGGACGCAGGGGACGCCCGTCGAGGTGATGGGACGGCTGATCCACCACTCGTTCTATCCCGAGCTCTGGGACGTGCGGAACGACCTGACCCGGATGAACCTACCCGAATGAACTTCAGAGGTGTCGCGCTCGGCTGCGGAAACTTCGGCGGCATCGGCTCTTCGCCCGAGTTCTTCGGGCAGGGCATCTCCCACCAGGAGGCCTTCGCGATCATGGATCGTGCGTGGTCGGCCGGTATCCACTGGTTCGACACCGGCGACGCCTACGGCGGCGGGAGCAGCGAGTCCTGGATCGGCGAGTGGCGCCGCGACCGCAACCACTCGCCTGCGATCACGACGAAGGTCTTCCACTCGACGACCGGCGCGCCCGGCGACACCGGGCTCAGGCCCGACCGGATTCGTCGCCAGCTCGAGTCGAGCCTGGATCGCTTGCGTGTCGATCGGGTCGATCTCTACCTGGCTCACGAGCCGGATCCTCACACGCCGATCGCGGAGACGATCGAGGTCTTCGAGACACTGCGTTTCGAGGGGCTGATCTCTACGTGGGGGCTCAGCAACTATGACGGCGCCGGTCTCGAGGAGGCGGTGCAGCATGGCCAGCCGGCCCTGCTCCAGAACTCGTTCTCGCTGCTCGACCGCGCCGACGAGCAGGACGTCCTGCCGTTCTGCGCCGCGCACGGCATCGCGTACGTCCCGTTCGGGCCGCTCGCCGGTGGTTGGCTCACCGGCAAGTACCGCCGTGGCGAGCCGTATCCGAAGGGCTCGCGCATGACCTTGCGCCCTGGTCCGTACGAACGGCTGGCCGACGATCGCGTCTTTGACGGGCTCGACAGGCTGCGCGAAGAAGCCGACGCGCGCGGTGTCGACTTGCCGACCCTCGCCTTCGCGTGGGCTCTTGCGCGCGTCGACGGCGCGGTCTGCGGCCCGAACCGCGCCGAGCAGCTCGATTCGATTCTCGCGGCGCGCGAGCTGGAGCTTTCCCCAGACGACGTCGACCGCATCGGAGGGTTGTTCGAATGAGCGTGCGCATTCTGGATGAGCACCAGGTTCGGCACCTCTTGCCGATGAGCGAATGCATCGAGGTGATGGCGGAGGCGCTCGCGTCGCTCGCGCGCGGCGAGGTGCACAACCCGCTGCGCTTCGTCGAGCGCCCGCCCGACGCGCCGAGCCTGATGGGCTTGATGCCCGCCTACCGGGGTGGCGCGACCCCGCTGTGGGGGCTGAAGTCTGTCGTGATCGCACCGGCGAACGCGGCGCGCGGGCTCGACCTGCATCAGGGCTTCGTCGCGCTCTTCGACGGCGAGACCGGCGAGACGCGCGCGATCATGAACGCCGGGGGGATCACCGCCGTGCGCACCGCGGCCGTGAGTGGCGTGGCAACGCGGTTGCTCGCGCGCGAAGACTCCCGAACGCTCGCGATCCTCGGCGCGGGAATCCAGGGCAAGGCGAACCTCGAGGCGATGCGCGCTGTGCGCCCGTTCGACCGCGTGCTCGCCTGGAGCCGCACGCCGGGTCGCGCGGCAGCGGAGCTCGAGGGTGTCGAGGAGGTCGCGACGGTCGAGGAGGCGGTCCGCGACGCCGATGTCGTCGTCACCGCCACATCGGCACCAGAGCCGATCCTGCGCCGCGAGTGGCTGAAGGCCGGTGCTCACGTGAACGCGGTCGGCTCGAGCATCCCGACGACGCGCGAGCTCGACACGCAGACGATGGCCGATGCCGCGCTCTTTGTCGATCGACGCGAGTCCACGGTCAACGAGGCAGGCGACTTCCTCTTCCCGCAGCGTGAGGGAGCGATCGGCCCCGGCCACATTCGTGCCGAGATCGGCGAGCTGTTGATCGGGGCCGCCGAGGGACGCCGCTCCGACGACGAGCTGACGGTCTTCAAGTCCCTCGGCCTCGCGGTCGAGGATCTCGCTGCCGCGGAGCACGTCCTTCGGCGCGCCGAGGCGGAGAACGTCGGTTCGGTGGTGTCGCTTTGATCGCGATCGACGAGATCCGCCGTGCACGCGAGGTGCTCGAGGGAATCGCGATCCGCACGCCACTCGTGCGGCTCGACGTCGAGTCCGAGACGGAAATCTGGCTGAAGCTCGAGCTGCTGCAGCCCGTGCGCTCGTTCAAGATCCGGGGCGCAGGCAACGCGATCCTGCAAGCGACGGATGCGGAGCTCGCGAACGGCGTGCTGACTGCAAGCGCCGGGAACATGGCGCAGGGCGTCGCGTATGCCGCACGTCTGCGCGGCGTGTCCGCGACGATCGTCGTCCCGGAGCATGCGCCGCAGACGAAGATCGACGCGATCGAGCGCTACGGAGGCCGGGTGATCCGCGTGCCGTACGAGGAGTGGTGGCAGGTGCTCGTCACCGGCCGCTACGAGGGCGCCACAGACGTCGGCTTGACGGAGTCGTTGAAAACAGCCCGGTTCATCCATCCGGTAGACGACGACCGCGTAATAGCCGGCAACGGGACGATCGGCCTGGAGCTGCTCGAGCAGCTCGATGACTTCGACACCGTCGCGGTCCCGTACGGCGGCGGTGGGCTCGTGACGGGGATCGCGAGCGCCGTCAAGCACTCGCGTCCGGACGTGAAGTTCTTCGCTGTCGAGCCGGAGACCGGCGCTCCAGCCACGGCGACGCTGCTGGCCGGCGAGCCGACTGCCGTGGAGTACAAGCCGTCGTTCGTCGACGGCTCCGGCAGCCGCGAGCTGATCCCCCGGGTCTGGGAGCAGGCGTCGCAGCTGATCGACGGCGCGGTCTCGATGCCGCTCGACCTGGTCGCCGACGCGGTGCGCTTGATCGCGGAGCGCACGCGCGTGATCGCAGAAGGCGCCGGCGCGCTGGCTGCTGCCGCCGCATTGAACGGACGACTCGGCGGTGCGAAGAAGGTCGTCTGCATCGTCTCGGGCGGGAACATCGACCCTGCCGTCCTCAGCCGAATCCTGATCGGAGAGCAACCATGACAACGACGCAATTCGCGGTCGAGGCGGCGCGGGCGCGCTTCTCGTCGCTCCAGAAGGGCTTCGCATTCTTCGACGCTCCGGGCGGCACGCAGGTCCCGGACGAGGTCGGACAGGCGATCGCCGATGCGCTGCGTGATGCATCCGGGAACTACGGCGCGCCGTACGAGACCGGGGCAGCCGTCGAGGCGATCCTCGCGCAGTCGAAGGACGACGCGGCGCGCTTCCTCGGGTGCAGCTCTGCGGAGATCTCCTTCGGGATGAACATGACGACGCTCAACTTTGCGATGTCGCGCGCGGCCGGCCGCGAGTTTGCAGCCGGCGACGAGGTGCTGACGACGCAGCTCGACCATGACGGCGGCGTCGCCCCGTGGGTAGAGCTTGCCGCCGACAAGGGCATGCACGTCCGCGTCGCGCAGGCGACCGACGAGCTGATGGTCGATTACGACGATCTCGAGCGGCAGCTGAACGAGCGCACACGGGTCGTCGCGTTCGCGCTCGCTTCGAACGCGACGGGCACGATCGCCGACGCGAAGCGCATCTGCGCGCTCGCGCGTGCAGCGGGTGCGATCTCCTGGATCGACGCGGTGCACTACGCGGCGCACGATCCGATCAACGTGAACGAGCTCGGCTGCGACGTCTTGATCTGCTCGCCGTACAAGTTCTGCGGCCCGCACCTCGGCGTGGCGTATGCGCGGGAGGCGCTCGCTGAGACCTGGCGGCCGTACAAGGCGCGGCCGATGCCCGCGGCGTCGACCGGTCGCCGCTTTGAGACCGGCACGCTGCCGTACGAGCTGCTCGCCGGCTTCAGCGCGACGATCTCCTACCTCGATTCCCTCGGTGGAATGGAAACGCTGCGCGACTACGAGCGGGAGCTCGGCGCGTACCTGATCGACAACCTGCCCCCCAACGTGACGCTGTACGGCCCGCGGTCGATGGACGGCCGCGTCCCGACGTTCCTCTTCAACGTCGAAGGAGTCTCGGCCGAGCACGCCGCCCGCACGCTCGGCGCGCGAGGGCTCGGACTCTGGTACGGCGACAACTGGTACTGCGTCGCGCTCGGGTCGCGCCTGCCGGAGACCTCGCTCCGCGCCGGGCTGATCCACTACAACACGGCGGCCGAGGTGGACCGCCTCGTCGAAGAGCTTGCCGCACTGACGACGTAGTCGTTCGCCCGTCCTTGGCGACCTTTCAGTCGAGGGCGAGCGCGACGGCCTCGTCGAACGTCAGCGTTCTGCCCTGTTCCCAGGCCTCGGCGAAGACGGCGGCGTCGAGTTGGGCACGAGTGATCCGGAGGGTACGGTCGTTCAGCCGTTCGAGCCATTCAAGCCTGTCGCCGATCTCCGCTCGCACGACCTGCGCTGCCGCAAGGAGTTGGGTGGCAAGGAGCGGCCTGCCGTCGTGTGCGTGCGCCAGGGCGAAGCGGCAGAGATGGGTGATCAGTTGAGTGCGGTCGCCGAGGTCGCGGAATATGGGGAGTGCCTCCGCGAGCAAGGAGAGAGCCATCGCAGACTGGCCTTCGTCGACGATCGCCATCGCGAGGGAAGACAGCGATAGGGCCTCCAGTTGACGGTCGCCCGCGGCCCGCGCGCGGGCGACGTTCTCGCGGTGGAGCGCCTGCCCGCGCTCACCTTCGCCGGCGCCAATGAGTGTGAACGCCAGGCTCCGGGCGGCGAGCGCCGCATTGTGCTCGTCGCCGAGTTCCCGGAACAACTGGACGCTCTCCTCTAGGAGCGGGATGGCCTCCGTGTTCATTTCGCCGTTGGCGAGAACGTACCCAAGCTGCCAGAGGGACTGAGCGATGCCCGGCGCATCGTCGAGTGAGCGATTGAGCCGGAGCGCTTCCTCTGCCCAGGCCCGAGCCGCGGCGCCATCGCCGGCCATGTCCGCGATACCAGCCGCACCAATCAGAGCCCTCGCCCGTGCCGGGGTGGGCAGATCGGTGGCGTGGAGCCCCCCTTCCAGGCGGCGGCGCCCTTCTGAAAAATGGCCGGTGCTGTACCAGAAGTCCGACAGAGCGCCGGCCATTTGGATGACCGACGCGCCTTGGCCGGAGTCCTGAAGCGTATCCAGGGCGGCGCGCAGGTTGTCGTGCTCGGCCTGGAGACGGTCGCGCCACTCCCTGGCGTCGTTCGCATGCAGGTGAGGGTTTGCTTCCTCGGCGAGCGCAAGGAAGTGCTCGGCGTGGCGACGGCGGAACTTGTCGGCCTCGCTGGAGGCTTCGAGCCGCTCGGTCGCGTACTCGCGGATCGTTTCCAGCATCCAGAAGCGGTTGCCCTCGCGAACGCGAACGAGGCTCTTGTCGACGAGCGACTGGAGCGTGTCCAGGTCGGCGTCGCAGACCTCCTCCGCGGTCTCGAGCGCGCAGCCGCCGCCGAAGACGGCCAGCCTGGCGAAGAGCCGCTGCTCGTTCTCGTTCAGGAGGTCGTGGCTCCACTCGATCGTCGCCCGAAGCGTCTGCTGGCGCGGATCGACGCCGCGCCCGGCCTTGAGCAGGTCGAGCCGCTGGGAGAGGCGGTCGACGAGCTGCTCGGGCGAGAGGACGCGGACCCGCGCCGCCGCCAGCTCGAGCGCGAGCGGCAGGTTCTCGAGCCGGGCGCAGAGCTCCGCCACCGCGGCGCTCGCGGCGAAACCCGGGTCCGCAGCGCGGGCCCGCGCGAGGAAGAGCGCCGTTCCGTCGTCAGGCTCGAGCGGCGGGACCGGGAAGGCCTGCTCGCCGGGAACGCGCAGCAGCTCGCGGCTCGTCACGACCAGCTGCAGGTTCGGGCAGGCTGCGAGCAGCTCGGCGAGGCCGGCGGCCGCATCAACGACGTGCTCGAAGTTGTCGAACAGAAGCAGCAGCGACTTGTCGGCGATGTGCTCGGCGAGGCCGTCCTTGGCGCCGAGCGCCTGCCCGGCCGCAGCCGGGACTAGCTCGGGGTCGCGCAGCGGGGCGAGCGGTACCCAGAAGACCCCGTCCGGGTAGCGCTCGGACGCCTCGGCCGCCGCCTGCAGGCCAAGCCGTGTCTTGCCCGTTCCCCCCGGCCCGGTCAGCGTCAGCAGACGGACGTCCTCCCGTGACAGCAGCCCGATCACCGCCGCCAGCTCGTGCTCACGGCCGAGAAACGGCGTTGCCGGGATCGGCAGATTCGTCCGGTAGAGGCTCTTCAGCGGCGGAAAGTCTCCCTTTCCGAGCTGGTAGACCCGCTCGGACGCCGACAGGTCCTTCAGCCGATGCTCCCCCAGGTCGCACAACCACTCGCTGCCCACCAACGCCGCCGTCGAGGCCGAGACGAGCACCTGCCCGCCGTGTCCTGCGGCGGCGATCCGCGCCGCTCGGTGCACGTCGACTCCGACGTAACCCTCCTCGGTGACGTGGGGTGTGCCGGTGTGGATTCCCATCCGTACCCGGATCGGCCCGGCGGCGAGTCCTGCCAGCGCCTCCTCGGCCGCGGCCAGCGCCCCCGGCGCGGTCGGGAAGGCGACGAAGAAGGCGTCGCCCTGCGTGTCGACCTCGACCCCGCCGTGCGCGGCGAACGCTGCGCGCAGGATGCGGCGATGGTCCGCGAGCGCCTGCGCATACTCATTGGCGCCCAGTTCGTGCAAGAGCTTCGTCGATCCCTCGACGTCGGTGAAGAGGAAGGTGACCGTGCCGGAAGGAAGGTCGCCCCGCATAGCATCATCATGAATCAGGGCGGCGGCGAATTCACACTGCGACACGCTCGCGGTTCGAATTCGCCTCACTGAGGAGCGTGATCCCGCTGTAGGATGGGCGGCGTAGGACGCGGTAGGACGTGAGCGGCCGAGTGGCTCGATCAGCCCGGCCGCGACCCTTTGCTTCACGTCTCCGTCCCAGGCGGTGCGAGCCGCAGAATCGAAGGTGGCACCTTGAGCGAGCCCAACAAGGCAACGACGGCGGAACCGGTTGCCGAGCCGACGGCGGCGCCCGAAGCAACCCCGAAGGCGACAACGCCTTTCTGGAAACGCTGGCTCGGGAAGAGCTAGCGCCGTGGCGACGAGAAAGCAGAAGCTCAGAGCCGAATCGGCGGAGACGCCTCTCGGCAAGACGACGGAGTTGCCGTCGGCAAAGAAGAGCGCGAAGGTCAAGAAGACCTCGCGCGGCAAGTAAGACGTCAGGCTCGCGGCGGTCAGCCGCGAGCCTGTCTCTACACCTTCAGCCCGGCGAGCACGAGGGCGGGAAGCGCTCGGCCGTCGCGGCCGCGGATTGCGCGGGTGGGGAAGGTGACTGCGGCGATCGCACCGATGATCGCGGCGGCGACCAGCTCCGGGTCGACGTCGCTCTTCAAGCCGCCACTCGCCTGACCCCGGCGCACGAGGTCGGTGACGCACTCACGATAGGCCGCGCTCGCCTTCAACACGGCGTCGCGCCCGACGCCTTCCGTGAGCGGCTGCGGCTGCAAGAGCAGACTCGCTTCGGGCCTGCGCCCGTTCGCCCACTTCGTGAGCGACTCGACGAACGCGGCGAGCGCCTGCGGCGGATCGTTGGCTGCCGCCATCGCTCGTGAGACGATCTGCCACGCTTCCGCGTGCGCCTTCGTCACCACCTCGGCGAGGAGCTCGTCCTTCGAGGCGAAGTAGTGGTACACCGCGGTCGGCTTCAACGACGTCGCCTCGGCGAGCTCCTGCATCGACGCAGCAGCGAATCCCTTCTCCCCGAAGACGCGCGCGGCTGCAGCCAGCAACTCGCCGCGGCGCGCGACCGTGCCCGATACCGAGCGGCGCGTGTGCTTCCCGCGCAATTCCTCGAGCTCCCCGTGTCGCGCAACGGCGGTTCGCAGCGCC
>JBKJQL010000076.1:0-12379 GCA_046594035.1 Gaiellaceae bacterium | reverse complement strand
CTACAAGGTGCAGATCGCCAAGGCGCTCGTCAAACGGGCTGAAACTGCGCTCGATCAGGGCTAGACTCCCGCTCCGATGGTGAGGGAGATGCAGCTGCGCCTCGCCCTGCTCGCGGTCGTCGCAATGGCGGCCGTTGCGTGGGCGACGGCATTCAAGGGAACCGGCGTGACGCCGGTCGCGCGGGCTGCCGCCGCCGCCAACCCGAAGCCGACGCCGACGCCGACGGTCGCGCACACGGCGATGTGCCCGTTCCCGACCAAGCTTCGACGCGCCTTCGAGGTCGCAGCGGTCGACGCGACGATCCCCCCGGCGATGCTGTGGGCGGTCGCAAAGGTCGAGTCGAACTGGCGCGCCGACGCAGAGTCGGGGGCCGGCGCGCGTGGGCTCCTGCAGGTGATGCCCGCAACGGCCAGGTCGCTCGACCTGAACCCCGACGAGCCGAGCTCCAACGTGCTCGCGGGCGCGCGGTATCTGCGCCAGATGCTCGACCGCTTCAACTCCAGTGACCTTGCGCTCGCCGCGTACAACGCCGGGCCGACCGCCGTCACCGTCGCCGGAGGCGCGCCGTCGATCGAGGTACAGCGCTACATCTCCAACGTGAACCAGCTTTGGCACTCGGTCGCCGGCTGCCGCTAGCGCTCCTCCTCCTCCTCGTGCTCGCCCTGACGGCGTGCGGCGGGGGGAAGAAGCAGGCGGCAACGACGACCGCAGCGGGGGAGCAGACGACCACCGACGCCGCGGGCTGCCGCGCGGTCACCCCGCCCCCCGGCAAGGCACGGACGGAGAGCAAGCCGACCAAGCGGCTCGACCAGGCAAAGGCCTACGAGGTCCAGTTGGCAACGAACTGCGGCACCTTCACGATCCGCCTCGCGGTCAAGACGTCCCCGGCAACGACCGCGTCGTTCGCGAGCCTCGTGCAGAAGGGCTACTTCGACGGCACGGTCTTCCACCGGATCGTCCCGGGCTTCGTGATCCAAGGCGGCGACCCCACGGGCACGGGCACGGGTGGTCCCGGCTATTCGACGGTCGACGTTCCGCCTTCCGCGACCCGCTACACGACCGGCGTCGTCGCGATGGCGAAGACCGGAGCCGAGTCGCCGGGGACTTCCGGGAGCCAGTTCTTCGTCGTCACCGCCCCGGATGCGGGGCTCCCGCCCGAGTACGCCGTCCTCGGCACGATCGCGAAAGGGCAGGCGGTGGTCGACAAGGTCGGACAACTGGGCGACCCGGCGAGTGGCGGTGAGGGGATCCCGACGGAGACGGTCGTGATCGAGAAGGCCACCCTCAGCGTCCGCTGATCGCAGCAGTCGTCCTCGCAGCCGGCGCGTCGTCGAGGTACGGCGGTGTCAAGCAGCGCGAGCTGCTACCGGCAGTCCTGGACGCGCTCTCGCGCGCGCCGGTGGACGAGATCGTCGTGGTCGAGGGCGCCCATGCACTTTGTGTTGACTCAACACAAAGTCGCGTGGTGCGCTGCGAGGACTGGGAGACAGGGCCCGGCGCGTCATTGCGCTGCGGGCTGGCGGCGCTCGGTGACCATGTGACCCGCGCGGTGGTCGTCCTCGCCGACGGCCCGAGCCTCGATCCGCGGGCGGTCGAGCGTCTCCTGGAGCGGGACGAGCCGGTGCTCGCGGCCTCCTACGACGGCCGCCGCAGCCATCCCGTGGTGCTCACCCGTAGCGTCTGGGCGGAGGTCCCGGACGAGGGCGGCCGGGGCCTCGAGCCCGTCCTTGTGGATTGCTCCGACCTGACCCCTCCAGGGGACGTCGACTACCGCCGATAGGAGGACGGAAGGAACGAGAAGCGAAGGAGGACCGTCCTATGCTCGAGCTCGCGCATCCACTCGACGCGATTCCGGAGCATTCGCCGCTGGCGGAGGCCCGGGAGCGCCGTGACCTGACCGTCAAGCAGGTCGCATACCGCAGCGGGCTGAACGAGGAAGAGATCGAGTGGCTCGAGGACGGCCGCCTCTACCGCTTCTCCTCGCAGAGCGCCGCGGCGCTCGCGGTCGTGCTCTACACGACGGGTCTCGGGATCGATCGCTACGAAGCGCGACGGCTCGCGGGGCTGCCGCTCTCAGGCTCGTTCCGGGTGAACACGCGTGCGCGGCTGATCGCCGTCAGCGCCGTCGCCGCACTGCTCTCAGCACTTGCCGTGATGGTGCTCGCCCCCAACTTGAACCTCACGCAGACGCGCACCGTCGAGGCGATCCCGAACGCGAACCTCCTGCCACCGTGGAAGCTCCAGGTCACCGTCGAGAACGGCAACGGTGACATCAGCTGGACGCGCACGGTCGCAAGCCGGGTCGGTGCGATGGGCTACACGGTCGCGAAGGTCGGCCGCGCCGACCGCTTCGACTATCCGTCGTCGACCGTCTTCTACGGTCCGGGCGGGCGCGACGTCGGCCTGCGACTCGCACGCCAACTCGCGATCGACACGCAGGAAGCACCTGGCCTCGGTGCGCGAGAGTTGTTGGTCGTCGTTGGCCCGCAGACCGTCGCGGCGCAGTAACTACAGCGGTGTCCGCAAGGCGGAGAGCTTTGCCTTCAGCTCTTCCGACATCGGCTCGCTGATCGCGACGCGGACGTAGTGCCGCAGCCGCTCTTCGAAGCGATAGCGCTTCGCGCACCAGCTGCACAGCTCGAGATGGTGCTTCGCCTGTTCGACTTCGGCGTCGGACAGCGAACCGTCGAGATACGGCTGCATCATTTCCTCGCACTTGTCGCACCAGTCGATCACGCGGGCACCTCGTCGGCGAGATTCTTCTTGAGGATACGCCTGCCGCGGTGCAAACGCGACATCACGGTCCCCATCGGGATGTCGAGAATCTGTGCCGCGTCGGCGTAGGAGAACTCTCCGATGTCGACGAGGACGATCACGTCGCGAAAGTCGTGCGGCACCTCGGCGAGGGCGTCAACGATCGAATCCTGGCTGAGCCGCTCGATCACGCGCTCCTCATCCGGGTTGTCCTCGGGCAGCTGCGCCTCGAGCTTGTTGTAGAGGAAGTAGTCGCCGGCTTCGTTCTCGAGCGGCGTCGTCTGCGGTGCGCGCTGTTGCCGCCGGCCGCGGTCGATGTTGAGGTTGGTGAGGATCCGGAGCAGCCAGGCGCGGAGGTTGGTTCCCGGCGTGAACTGCTTCCAGGAACGAAAAGCGCGCTCGTAGGTCTGCTGCACGAGATCCTCTGCTTCTTCGCGGGAACCGACCAGCCGCCGGGCCACCCGGTAGACCTGGTCGCTCAAGCCGAGCGCTTCTTCTTCGAACCGCACACGAGCACGCGCCTCCTCGGCGAGCCTGCGGGTGTCAGCGGCCGTCGGTGCGCTCTCACTCATCCCGGCGGCCACCCTAGCAGCGGTTCAAACGCACGAATCGTTCCCGGGATTCCCTTTCGCAGCATTGGAAAGGAGAGACTGGACAGCGACACCGTGGAGGTCGAAAATGGAAGGCCAGACCGTCGTCACAAGCGACGACCACAAGCTCGGCACTGTGATCGCAGAACGCGACGACTGCGTGGTCGTCGAGGGCGGCCACATTTTCAAGTCGAAGCACGCGATTCCGCGCGATTTCCTACACGAGGTCGACGGCGTCCTTCGGGCGACCGTGACCAAGGACATCGTCGACGGCTCGCCAAAGGCCGACCTCGAGCACTGGGACTACTCGACGGTCCGGCTGTACTACGGCCTCGACGGGACGTTCGAGGTCGACCCCGATCCGAATGGGCTCGAGAACGCCGAGACCGACGCTCGGCGCGCAGGTCTGAAGCCGACGCCCGCAGAGCGCATCGACGTGATGGAAGGAAACGACGCAGCCGCGCAACCGGCGGTGCGCGACCGGATGGCGAACGCCAACGATCCCGGCGGGGTGACGGCGAACCTGAACGAGGAGAACCGGACGGGCGGCGGTTAGACGAACGCCTGCTCGCGGAACCCGCCGCGAGACATGCGCTCGACGAGCGCATCCCGTGTCGTGCGCTCGTCGTCGCATGAGTTCAGTGTCACCTGGCCCATCAGGTCGGAGGCCCCAACCAGGCGAATCGCGCCCAGCTCTAGACGCCGGCTCTAGACGAAGAGCTGCTCGCGGAACCCGCCGCGAGACATGCGCTCGACGAGCGCATCCCGTGTCGTGCGCTCGTCGTCGTACGAGATCGTCACCTGGCCCATCAGGTTCGCATTCGCGGACTCGAGGCCCTCGGTGCCTTCAAGTGTGCCGGCGAGTCGCATCACGCACTTCTCGCAGCGGATGCCGCTGACCTGAATCGTCTCCGTGACGGTGGCCATGTGTCCTCAGACTACCGAGCGGGCCACGAGTTCCGCAGCCGCTTCTTGCGCCGTCGTACTTTGAAGCTGAAGGTCCGCCTCGCACGCGGTCGGGTCGAGCCGGTCGAGAAACGACTCGCCGCCGAGCGCGCGCGCGGCAGGGCGCACGAGCTCGATCAGTTCCGCGGCAAGCTCGGAGGCAAGCACGTAGCTTTGCCCGTCGGGATGGAGGAGCTTGGCGCGCGGGCCGAAGCGAGCGGCCGACCAGCGGTTCTGGACGTAGTCGGCGCGTCCGCGGTCTCCGAGCGCGCTCTCGTTGCGCGGCGAGCGGCCCTCGAGCGCCGTGGCGCAGAGCGCCTGCAACAAGGCCGCGAACGCGGCGGACAGATGCACGTCGGTCGGCTGGTCGGGGACGCGCACCTCGAGCGTGCCGAACTTGGGGTGTGGACGCACATCCCACCAGATGCGTGTGTAGTCCTCGGTGACGCCGAGTCGCGCGAGGCGCTCGACCCAGGACTCCCACTCCGCGTACGACACGAACGCCGGCGGCACTCCCGCGCGCGGCAACTCCGCAAGGACCGGCGCGCGGTTCGACGCCATCCCGGTGAGCGCTCCCGCGAACCACGGCGAGTTCGCGGAGAGCGCGAGCACGACGGGCAGCCAGGGCAGGATCGCCTCGAGGCACTGCCAGCACTCTTCGGCCGAAGGGAGCCCGATGTGCACGTGCAGGCCTTGCACTCCCTGGCGGCGCACGGTGATCCCGCCGTAGCCGACGAAGGTCACGTAGCGCTCTTCCTTGACGATCGGCTGCGCCTCGGGCACCGCGAACGGATGTGTAGCGGCGGCGCCGATGGCGAGCCCCTCGGCGTCAGCCGCCGCTGCGGCTGCCCTCCTGAGAACCGGCAGCGCCTCGTCGACCTCCGCAACCGTCGCGCAGACGTTCGTGTTGGTTTCGAACACCGATGCGAACAACTCTGTCTTCACGCCGCCGGGGAGGTCCATGCCCTCGACGCCCTTCAAGATCTTGTCGACCGCCGCGACCTGCTCGAAGGTCTCCGCGTCGAGGATCATCAGCTCCTCCTCGACCCCGAGCGAGTACGGGCTCGACTCGCCGAAATGAGCTTCAATCACGGTGCGCCTAGCCGACGGTGAACCTTGAGCCGCTTGCGCACGCTGAGCGCACTCATGCGGCGTCCTCGGTCGCGACCGTATAACCCGATACGAACACTCCCTGCGTCCTTGCATGAGCACGCCCATCGCACGCGATCAACGAAGGGCCACCGTCAGCTAGGACGCTTGTTTGACGCCGTGCACGGGACGGCCGGCGGCGATCCACGCGTAGTACGAAGCGCTCAGCCCGAACTCGGTGCGGTAGCCCGTCACCCTCGGGTTCCGGCCCACGTCACGCGCGCGCGCAGCGTGCTTCAGGAGGTTCGGATCGTCAAGCGTTTCCCACACGAGGATCAGGTGCGCCGCCGTCATGAAGTCGGCGACGAAGGTGCAGCCCGCAGCCGGGCACGGGAACGGATCGGTGCGGACGCAGAACCACCCGTCGTGATCCGAGTCGTCATCGATCCAGAGCTCCTCTTCCTCCACGACGTTCGTGTGCTCGAGGACGATGTGCCCGCGCTCCATCCGGCACAAGGTAGCGAGTGTGAAGGGGTTGTTAGGAACGCGCCCGGGACGGGGCCGTCTCAGCCCCCGGGAGCCTGGCCGAGCTTCACGGTGATCGACTTCTTGCCGCCGTTGCGGACGATCTCGAGCTTGACCTTGTCCCCCGGCTTCTTGCGGGCGATCGCGTCGCGCAGCTGCTCGAATGCCGAGACCGGAGCGCCGTCGATCGAGACGATCACGTCGCCGCCGAGGCTGTAGCTCTCCCCGCCCACGACCACGTTCGTGTTGCCACCGACGACGCCGTCGCGCCTCGCGGGACCGCCCGGATCCGCCTCGATCACGAGCAGGCCGGATGACGGAAGGCTGTAGAGCTTCGAGAGCTGCGCGGTGATCGGCGCAGTGCGGACGCCCAGGTAGGCGTGCTCGACCTTTCCGGTCGAGATGATCTGCGCGGCGATGTTGCGCACCGTGTTCACCGGCACGGCGAAGCCGATGCCGATGTTGCCCTGCTGGCTGTTCTCGGCGTAGATCTGCGAGGTGACGCCGATCACCCGTCCGGCCGCGTCGATCAGCGGGCCGCCGGAGTTCCCGTGATTGATCGAGGCGTCGGTCTGAATGGCGTTGTCGATCGGCAGCGTGTTCGGCGCGGTGATCCGGCGCTGCACCGCCGAGACGATCCCGGCCGTCAGCGTGCGCGCGTACAGCCCGAAGGGGTTGCCGATCGCGTAGACCGTGTCACCGACCCGGACTGCGTCGGAGTTGCCGAGCTCCAGCGGGTTGAGTGCGTTCGCGCGCGCCTGGATCTTCAGGATCGCGAGGTCGGTCGAGGGATCCAGACCGACGACGGTGCCCACGAGCTGGTCCTTGCCGGAGAACGAGACGAGGACCTTCGAGGCGCCCCGGACGACGTGGAAGTTCGTGACGATATGTCCCGCCTTGTCGATCACGAAGCCTGACCCGAGCGACTGCCCGGCCTGCGTGGTCGCGGTGACCTGCACGACGCCGGGCGCGTCGCGCTTGTAGACCTGCTCCGCCGTCAGCGCCCCGGTGGCCGGCGGAGCCTGCAGCGTCACGCTGCCCACGCCGCCGCCGCCGAGCGGCGAGACCTGCTGGATCGTCGTCTGGCTCCCGAGCTTCCCGAGGAGTGCAGCCCCGCCGAGCGCGATGGCCCCGCCGACGAACGCGACGAGGACGAGCTCGACTGCGCGGATCGAGAGGATGCGGCTGCGGCCCACCTCCCCGTTATAACCGGAAGGTGTGGGTGACCTGTGATTCGCGATTAATCCTGAGTTAAGTGGGCCTGCGCGAAGCTAGAGCTCGCGCGCTTCGAGCGGATGCTCACCGGCCCGCGTCACCCGGTAGGCGGTCGCACCGGGCCGGCACGTGACGACCTCGCGAATCTCCGTCCCCGCGAAGTGGATGCCGACACCGTCATCGGCCGCCACGCCCTCGGGAAAACCGCCGTCCACCAGCTCGCGGTAGCGAGGACGTCGCTGCTCCTCCCCGTCGAAATGGGGGCACGCGCTGCCGGGGAGGAAGCCGAGACAGTCCATGCCGGCGAGCTTCGGGCCGAACGAGTCGGTCACACCGGCCTCGAACCAGCAGATCATCCCGGCGCTCGCACCGCAGAGGACGACGCCGTTCTCCCAGGCCTCGCGGAGGAGCGCATCGATCCCGTGCACCTTCCAGATCGCGAGCATGTTCGCCGTGTTCCCGCCGCTGACGTTGATCACGTCCTGGGCGAGGATCACCTCGCGGAGATCCTCCGGCGGCCACGGAAACGTGGTCAGGTGCGACGCCTCGGCCCGCTTGGCGAAGCGCGCGTAGAACGAGACGGTGTACTCCGGATCCTCGGCCGACGCCGTCGGGATGTACAGCGCCCGCGGCCGTTCCTTTCCGGTCAGGCCGAGGATGAACTCGTAGAGCCGATCGGTCTGCTCGCGGGTATCTCCGCCGCCTCCGAGGCCCACGATGTGCCGCTCCGCCACGTGTCGAAGCTTATGGCGCGCCTGCACGGTCCGCCGTGACAAACCGGCACACCGCGCCCTTCTGGTTGAATCGAGGGGATGGCAGCGCCGTCCCAGCTCAAAGTCGGTGACCGGTCGTACGAGATCTACCGCCTCGACGAGCTGCAGGCCTCCTACGACATCGCTCGGCTCCCGTTCACGCTTCGCGTGCTGCTCGAGAACGTCCTGCGCACCGGCGACGAGGCCGACGTCGAGGCCGTTGCGCGCTGGGATGCCAAAGCCGAGCCGTCGAACGAGATCTCGTTCTCACCTTCTCGCGTCCTGCTCCAGGACCTGACCGGCGTCCCCGCCGTCGTCGACCTGGCGGCGATGCGGAACGCGATGGCCGACCTCGGCGGCGATCCCTCGAAGATCAACCCGCTGATCCCCGCGGAGCTCGTGATCGACCACTCGGTTCAGGTCGACGCGTTCGCGACCCGGATGGCGTTCGGGCACAACGTTGAGCTCGAGTTCGAGCGCAACCACGAGCGCTACCTCTTTTTGCGCTGGGGGCAAGAGTCATTCGACGGGCTCCAGGTCGTGCCGCCCGGCACGGGAATCTGCCACCAGGTGAACCTCGAGTATCTCGCGCGCGTCGTCGACGACCGCGACGGCGTCGCGTTCCCCGACACGCTCGTCGGCACCGATTCGCACACGACGATGATCAACGGGCTCGGTGTGCTCGGCTGGGGCGCCGGTGGCATCGAGGCCGAGGCCGCGATGCTCGGCCAACCGCTGTCGATGCTCGTTCCGCAGGTCGTCGGCTTCAAGCTGAGCGGCTCGCTGCCCGAAGGCGCGACCGCGACCGACCTCGTGCTGACCGTGACCGAGATCCTGCGCAAGGCCGGCGTCGTCGGGAAGTTCGTCGAGTACTTCGGCGATGGCGTCACCGCGCTTCCGCTCGCCGACCGCGCGACGATCGGGAACATGTCGCCGGAGTACGGAGCGACGTGCGGCTTCTTCCCCGTCGACGAGATCACGCTCGAGTACCTGCGCCTGACCGGCCGCAGCGCGGAACGCATTGCGCTCGTCGAGGCCTACTGCAAGGAGAACATGCTCTGGCACGACCCGACCGACCACGCGACGTACTCGCAGGTCGTCGAGCTCGATCTCGGTGATGTCGTGCCGTCGATCGCCGGGCCGCGCCGCCCGCAGGACCGGGTGCCGCTCTCCCGCGCGAAGGAGGCGTTCCTGGAGACGCTCGGCACGTTCGGCGTCGGCTACGCGAACGGCTCGCACGACAAGGCGGTCGCGGACACGTTCCCCGCCTCCGACCCGACCACCGAGCAGCAGCCGGGAGGTGAGCCGGAGCCCGAGGCGGATCTCGCGCCGGTTGCGGTCGCGCCGCCCCCGGGTCGCGAGCGCGTGGCGGTTTCCGGCACCGACTACGAGCTCGAGCACGGCTCGGTCGTGATCGCCGCGATCACGTCGTGCACGAACACCTCGAACCCGCAGGTGATGGTCGCTGCCGGCCTGCTCGCGCGCAACGCGCTCGCGCGCGGCCTGCAGCGCAAGCCGTGGGTGAAGACGTCGCTCGCGCCGGGCTCGAAGGTCGTCACGCGGTACTACGAGCAGGCAGGGCTGCAGCAGCACCTCGACGAGCTCGGGTTCAACACCGTCGGGTACGGCTGCACGACCTGCATCGGGAACTCCGGCCCGCTCGCCGACGAGATCTCGTCGGCGATCAACGAAGGTGACCTGGTGGTGTGCTCCGTGTTGTCGGGCAATCGCAACTTCGAGGCGCGCATCCATCCCGAGGTGAAGGCGAACTACCTCGCGTCGCCCCCGCTCGTCGTCGCCTATGCGCTCGCGGGGCGCCTGGACATCGACTGGGACGTCGAGCCGATCGGGATCGACCAGGAGGGCGACGAGGTCTACCTGCGCGATCTCTGGCCGAGCGCGAAGGAGGTCAGCGACACGATCGCGACGTCCGTTCGCGCGGAGCACTTCTCCGAGACGTACGCCGATGTGTTCGCCGGCGACGACGCCTGGCGCGCGCTCGAGGTTCCCGAAGGCGAGTTGTTCGCGTGGGCGCCGGACTCGACCTATGTGCGGCACCCGCCGTACTTCGAGGGGATGTCGCGCGAGCCGGGAAGCGTCTCGGACATCAAACAGGCTCGCGTGTTGGTGTGGCTTGGTGACTCGGTCACCACCGACCACATCTCGCCCGCCGGTTCGATCAAGCCCGACTCGCCCGCAGGCGAGTACCTGACCGGCCACGGCGTGGAGCGCAAGGACTTCAACTCCTACGGCGCACGCCGCGGCAATCACGAGGTAATGGCGCGTGGCACGTTCGCGAACGTCCGGTTGCGCAACAAGCTCGTCGACGGCGCGGAAGGGACGTGGACGGTGCACGTGCCGAGCGGCCAGGAGATGACGATCTACGCGGCGTCACAGCGCTACCTTGCCGACGAGACGCCGACGATCGTGCTCGCCGGCAAGGAGTACGGCTCGGGCTCCTCGCGCGACTGGGCGGCCAAGGGCCCCATCCTCCTGGGGGTGCGCGCGGTGATCGCGGAGTCGTACGAACGGATCCACCGCTCGAACCTGCTGATGATGGGCGTGCTCCCGCTGCAGTTCCTGGAGGGTGACTCGGCCGAGTCACTCGGCCTCACCGGCCGCGAGACCTTCTCGATCACCGGCGTCGAGAACGGCGAGGCGCGCGAGGTGACCGTGCGCGCCGACGACACGGAGTTCCGCGCCCGCGTCCGCCTCGACACCCCCCGCGAGCGCGAGTACATGCGCCACGGCGGCATCCTCCCGTACGTCCTGCGCCGCCTGCTGGCGGGGTAGCGGCTAACCCGGCTTGCGGTAGCGGTACCCGACGCCACGCACCGTCTCGATCAGCTCCGGCGCCTTCGCGTCGCGTTCAATCTTCTGGCGGAGGTAGCGGACGTAGAGCTTCACCTGGTCTCCGGCGCCCGCATAGCTGATGCCCCACACGAGCTCCAGCAGCCGGTCGCGTGAGAGCACCACGCCACGGTTCTCGGTCAGGGCGGCCAGCAAGCGAAACTCGAGTGGCGTCAGATCGACGGCTTCGCCGTGGACCCGCACTTCGTGCGCCTCGAAATCGATGAACACGACCCCGTCCTCGTAGATCTCGCGCACCGTCGGCTTCTCGCGGGAGCGCCGCAGGACCGCCTCGATCCGGGCCGCGAGCTCAGCGGCACCGAACGGCTTGCCGACGTAGTCGTCCGCGCCGCCGCGTAGGCCGCGAACGCGCTCGATTTCGCTGTCGAGGCCGGTGAGCATGATCACGGGCACGTCGGAGATCTCGCGGATCAGTTCGAGTGTCTTCCAGCCGTCGATCCCCGGCATCACGACATCGAGCAGGACGAGATCCGGCCGCAGTTCGAACAGCGCTCGGAGCCCGGCGCGGCCGTCAGCAGCGACGGACACGACAAACCCGGAATGCTCGAGTCGGCTCGTCAGAAGCGCGCGCTCAGTCTCGCTGTCGTCGATGACGAGGATGCGCTGACTCATCAGTAGGCGGCGAAGTAGTGGAAGTCGACTGAACGCAAGATACGACGTGCACTGTACGCAGAGAGGAGCGCGAACACTGCCGCGCCCGCTACGAGGCCTCCGACTGCGGCCCAGTAGACGACCAGGCGACTGAGGGCGATCGCCAGCACTGAAGCGACGGCGACCGCCGGACCGAGCGCACGCAGCACGAGCCACGGCCGGCCGACGGAGAACAGGAACAACCCGTTGTAGAGCGCGCAGACGAGCAGGATGTACCCCGCCAGGCCGAGGAAGTAGACGTGAAGTGTCGTCGGCGCCGTGAACAGCTCGCTCACCTTGGTCCAGTGAAAGTGGCCGGCGGCGCGGAGCGCCCCGAAGGTCGTCGCCGCGCCCGTCACGAGCAGGAGCGCGACATACGAAAGATGCCGCCGATAGAACCGCACGAGCTCTGCGTTGTGCTCGGTCGCGGAGATCGCCTGATAGCGCTCTCCGAGCGTGCCGAGCCGCCTCGAAAACGCGTAGATCGTCACCTCCAACATCGCAAGCCCGGGCACGACCGAGATCAGCGCCCAGTCGAGGCCGACTTCGTACGACGCACGGAACTGAAACGGCAACTCGTGCACGCCGGCGGACCACGCGGCGAGACGGTCTGCGAACAGCAGCGCGAAATACCCGAAGCCGTAGAGCGCGTACGGCATGACGAGCCGCGCCAGATGCGAGCGCGTGGGTGAAGTCGCCGTTCGAACCTCCGCCGACATTCGACCGAGCCGACGATGCAGGACCACAGCGGCCCAGATTCCTTCGATCGCGATGCTCACCGCGAGCCCGGTCCAGTGCGCGCCGTAGATGCCAAGAGTGGTGTGGTCGAGAACGAGCCCCACGGCTGCGATCCCGATCACGGTCGCGAGTGCCATCGCCGTGAACTGCTTGAGCATGTAGAGCAACGCTCCCGTCAGCGAGACGCAACCGGCGAGCGCGAAGTACACGAGCCCGGTCCCGAGCGAGCGGTTGTCGTAACCACCGAACGCGACATTCAGCCCGCTCAG
>JBKJQL010000213.1:0-4863 GCA_046594035.1 Gaiellaceae bacterium | reverse complement strand
TCGGTCGGCTTCGCCTCTGCGGCACGTCCACGGCCGCCGCCGCTACCTGCGGGGCGCTGCGTGGCGCCGCCGCGTGTGCGCGGTGCGCCGGGACGATTGCCTGCGCCGCCACCGCCGGGACGCTGCGTCGCGCCCCGCTGGCCGGGACGGCCGCGGCGCACGGGGCCGAGGCCCTCGCGATCCTGGTTGCGGTTGCGGCCCGACTCGCGCGAGGCGCCGAGGCCTTCGGTGACGCCGCCGCGGCGGCGAGCCGTGTCCTGGTCCCCGAGCCTGACCTCTTTCTTCTCGGCCATGCCCGAATAGCCCTGCGGCATGATCTCGCCCTTGTTGATCCAGACCTTGACGCCGATGCGCCCGGTCGGAGTCTTCGCTTCGACGAAGCCGTAGTCGATGTCGGCGCGGATCGTGTGCAGCGGGACGCGCCCCTCGGAGTACTGCTCCGAGCGGCTCATCTCCGAGCCGCCGAGGCGACCCGAACACTGCACCTTCACGCCGGCTGCTCCGGAGCGAATCGCCGATGCGAGCGAGCGCTTCATCGCCCTGCGAAATGAAACCCTGTTTTGCAACTGTTCCGCGATCGACTGAGCGACGAGCTTCGCGTCGAGCTCGGGGCGCTTGATCTCGTTGATGTTGATGTGCACGTTCTTCTGCGTCATCGCGTGCACTTCTTTGCGCAGCGCGTCGACCTCGACACCGGACTTGCCGATGACGATGCCGGGGCGCGCGGTGTAGATGTCGATCGTGATCCGCTGCTTGTCCTTGCGGATCAGGATGTCCGACAGCCCCGCGTGCGAGAGCTTCTTCAGAATGTGCTCGCGGATCTTGATGTCCTCGATGAGGGCGCCCGCGAACTCCTTCTTGCCGACCATCCAGTTCGACTTCCAGTCATGGATGACGCCGACGCGCAGACCGCCCGGATGAATTTTCTGGCCCATTAGGTCCCCGTCTCCTCGGTCTGCTTCTTGCGCACTGCAGTCTTACGAGCAGCGCGCTTCGGCTTTTCGGCGTCGGCGATGGCCGGCGCGACAGCGTTCTGCGCGACATGGATCGTGATGTGGCACGTGCGCTTGTGAATCGCGGAGGCACGGCCGCGCGCACGCGCGCGCCAGCGCTTCAGCGTCGGGCCCTCGTTGACGAACACTTCGTCGATCACCAGGTCGTCGCCCCGCCAATGCAGCTTGGGGTTCGACTCGGCGTTCGCGACGGCGGACGACAGGACCTTTTCGATCTCGACAGCGGCCGCGCGATCGGTGAACGCGAGGATGGTGCGCGCCTCAGGGACGCTGCGCCCCCGAATGTTGTCCGTCACCAGGCGCGCCTTGCGCGGCGAGATGCGAACGAACTTCGCGACGGCCTGAACCGTCACGGGCCTAGAAGAAACAGTCTTTTCACGGACGGGGGTTGCCATTACCTTTTCTTCACCTGTGTCTTCTGGTCGCCGGCGTGACCGCGGAACAGGCGCGTCGGCGCGAACTCGCCCAGCTTGTGGCCGACCATCTGCTCGGAGATGAACACCGGAACGTGCTTACGGCCGTCGTGAACCGCGATCGTGTGGCCGACCATGTCGGGGAAGACCGTGGACGTGCGCGACCACGTGCGAATCATGTTCTTGGAGCCCGAGTCGTTCATCTTCTGGATGCGCGAGAGCAGCCGCTCCTCGACGAAAGGCCCCTTCTTGGAACTACGGCTCATGAGTGGTTCTCCTCGTTACGGTTTCGCGTCTCTGGGGTGCAAGACGCAAGCAGTGCAAGGACGCAGGCTCTATTCGGGCTGGTTTGCCCGGATAGAGCCGAGGACGCGGCAATGCGCAGTGGATTGCGCGCCAGAGGCGCACTAACTGTTGCGAGGTGAGCCACTACCGCTTGTCCTTCCCGCGGCGACGGCCGCGAACGATCAACTTGTCGGATGTCTTGTGCTTCGACCGGGTGCGCTTGCCGAGCGTCGGCACGCCCCACGGGGTGACCGGGTGACGGCCGCCCTTCGACTTGCCCTCACCACCTCCGTGCGGGTGGTCGACCGGGTTCATCGCGGAACCGCGGACGCCGGGACGTTTGCCGAGCCAGCGGTTACGGCCGGCCTTGCCGATCGTCACGTTCTGATGCTCGACGTTGCCGACCTGGCCCACCGTCGCGCGGCAGGTGAGCGTCACGCGACGCATCTCGCCCGAGGGGAGACGCAGCGTCGCGTAGCCGCCGTCCTTCGCCACGAGCTGGACCCCCGAGCCTGCAGAGCGCGCCATCTGGCCACCCTTGCCCGGCTGGAGCTCGACGTTGTGCACGAGCGTGCCGGTCGGGATGTTCTCGAGCGGCAGCGCGTTCCCCGGCTTGATGTCGGCGTCAGGGCCGGACTGCACGTACGCACCGACACGCACACCGGCCGGAGCCAGAATGTAGGCCTTGAACCCGTCCGCGTAGTGCAGCAGCGCGATGCGCGCAGAGCGGTTCGGGTCGTACTCGATTGCGGCGACCTTCGCCGGCACGCCGTCCTTCAGGCGCTTGAAGTCGATGATGCGATAGCGACGCTTGTGACCGCCACCCTGGTGGCGCGTCGTGATGCGGCCCATGTTGTTGCGGCCGCCCTTCTTCGTCAGCTTCTCGGTCAGCGCCTTCTCGGGCTTCGACTTCGTGATCTCGGCGAAGTCGGAGACCGTCATGTGGCGGCGGCCTGGCGACGTCGGCTTGAACCTACGGACTGGCATTAGTGGTTCACCTCGTGGCATGAGTGGATGCCCAGGGTGCTAGCACCAAGCCAGGCAAGGACGCAGGTCACGTTCGGGCCGGTTGGCCCGGATGTGACCGAGGACGCGGCATGGCGCAGTGTGATGGCGCGCTGGGCGCCGCTCAATGTCGCGTGGTGAGCCACTAAAGCTGCGCTCCTTCGAAGATCTCGATCGTGTCGCCGGCGCGCAACTGCACGACGGCCTTCTTCCAGCCCTGGCGGGTGCCCTTGATCGCACCGCGGCGCTTCGGCTTGGCCTGAACCTTGATCACGTTGACGCGCTCGACCTTGACCTCGAAGAGCTCTTCGACGGCCTGGCGGATCTGCGTTTTGTGCGCGTCGTTGTGCACGCGGAAGGTGTAGCTCCCGCGGACAGAGGCCGCGTATGACTTCTCGCTGACGATCGGCGCGAGGATGACCTGACCGGCGTGCATCTACTGCGCCTTCCCTTGGATGAGCGGCAGCGCTGCCTCGCTCACGAGGAGCGAGCGCGCCCAGACGACTGCACCGACCTCGACTTCACTCGGGCCGATCACGGCCACGCGCTCGAGGTTGCGGAAGCTCTTGGAGAGGTTCTGCTCTTCCTGTAGGCAGACGAGCACGGTCGGGGTGGGCTGAGCCCACGCCTCGACGATTGCACGCGCCTTCTTGGTCGACGGCGCGTCGAACTGCGACGCGTCGATCACGGCGAGCGTGCCTTCCTGCGCGTGCGACGCGAGCGCCGAGCGCAGTGCAGCCTTGTGCGCCTTGCGGTTCACCTTCTGGATGAACGTGCGCGGCACCTTGGCGAAGGTGTGACCGCCGCCCTTGAACTGCGGGGCGCGAATCGTGCCCTGGCGTGCGCGGCCGGTGCCTTTCTGGCGCCACGGCTTCGCGCGGCCGCCGGAGACGAGCCCGCGGCTCTTCGTCGCGACCGTGCCCGCGCGCTGCGCGTTCAGCTCGGAGCGCACGGCCTCGTGCACGAGGTGCGGCTTGATCTCGACGGCGAAAACAGCCTCGTCGAGCGAGACATCTTTCGAGCGCTTACCGGTGTTGTCCAAAAGGGGAGCCTTGGGAGCCATTAGCCGCGCACCTCCACGATGCCGTTCTTCGGACCGGGGACGGCGCCCTTGACGAGCAGCAGGTTGCGCTCGGCGTCGACCTCGAACACCGTCAACCCGAGTTGGGTGACGCGCTTGCCGCCCATGCGGCCGGCCATCTTGATGCCCTTCCGAACGCGCGACGGAGTCGCCGACGCGCCGATCGAGCCCGGCTTGCGCTTGTTGTGCGAGCCGTGCGAGCGCGGGCCCGAGCTGAAGTTGTGACCCTTGATCGTGCCCTGGAAGCCCTTGCCGATGCCGATGCCCGCGACCTTCACCTTGTCGCCGGCCTCGAAGATCTCGACCGTGACGGCCTCGCCCTCGGTGGCACCGTCGATGCCGCCGCGGAACTCGACGAGCTTGCGGTGCGCGCCGACCTTGAACTTCGCGAGGTGCCCGAGCTGCGGGCGCGTGAGCTTGCGGTCTGCGACGGCGTCGAACGCGAGCTGCACGGCGTCGTAGCCGTCGGAGTCCGCGAACTTCACCTGCACGACCGGGCACGGGCCGGCCTGGATCACCGTGACAGGGGTGACTCCCCCGGTCTCGGGATCGAAGACCTGGGTCATTCCTAGTTTTCTGCCGAGGATTCCCTTGGGCATGGCTACAGCTTGATCTCGATGTCGACGCCCGCCGGGAGATCGAGCCGCATGAGCTGGTCGATCGTCTTCGGTGTCGGGCTGAGGATGTCGATGAGGCGCTTGTGCGTGCGCACTTCGAAGTGCTCGCGTGAGTCCTTGTCCTTGAACGGGCTGCGGATCACGCAGTACACGTTCTTCTCCGTGGGCAGAGGGACCGGCCCAGTGATCGTCGCACCGCTGCGCTGCGCGGTGTCGACGATCTGCTGGGCCGACCGGTCCAGCTGTTGGTGGTCGTAGCCCTTCAGGCGGATGCGGATTTTTCCCTGTGCCATGTCTGCTCTCTACTTGACGATCAGTTACTTGACGATTTCGGTGACGACGCCTGCACCGACGGTGCGGCCGCCTTCGCGGATCGCGAAGCGGAGGCCCTGATCCAGCCGATCGCCATGGATCAGGGCCTCCGCTTCGCGATCCGCGAAGGCGGCCGC
>JBKJQL010000149.1:0-4268 GCA_046594035.1 Gaiellaceae bacterium | reverse complement strand
CGCTCGCCGCGCGTTTGCGCGAGCTCGAGGAGGCCGGCATCCTCGAGCGAACGACCGTCGAAGGCCGCCCACCGCGCAACGAGTACCGGCTGACGCCGCTCGGGCAGCGGCTCGAAGGTCTCGTCGGCGCGTTGCGCGCGCTGGCGCGCTAGCCTTGCGGCGACGTGACGACAGCGCAGTTGCGCGTTACGCGGGCGCAGATCCTGGCGTTCCGACGGCTGGTCGGTGCACTCGACGAGCGCCTCCCGCCGGGCCGCGATTCGCTTCGGCGCGCCGCGTGGGCCGGGCTGCAGGACAGCATGCCCCGCGCAGCTGTTCTGTCCATCCACGCACGCGTCGAGAACACGGGACCGTTCGCCTGGGACGATCCATCGCTCGCGCAGGTGTGGGGGCCGCGGTACCAGGTCTACGTCATCCCGGCCGAAGACCACGCCGTGTTCACACTGAGCAGGCTCCCGGCCCGCGGCAAGATCCGTGACCGGGCCGAAGATCTCGCTGCGCGCGCGCACGATCTGCTCGGCGGGGAGCGCATGCGCTACGACGATGCGGGACAGGCGCTCGGTACGCACGGCAACAACCTTCGCTATGCCGCGCTGACGGGCACGCTCGCGATCCGCTGGGAGGGTGCCCGTCGGCCCCTCGTCTGGACCGTGCCCCCGCCGAAGATCACGCGCACCGAGGCGACGCTCGAGCTCGCGCGCCGGCATCTGCACGTCTTCGGCCCGACACGGGCTGACGCGTTCGCCAAGTGGGCGGGCATCGGCGCGCGCGAAGCGGTTCGCGCCTTCGAGGACCTCGGTGACGAGTTGATCCCGGTGCGTACAGCGGCGGGCGAAGCCCTGATGCTCACGCGCGACGAGCCCACCATTCGTGAGGCCGCCGCCCCCGCGGCCGCGGCGCGACTCCTACCGAGCGGCGACGCCTACACCTTGCACGGCACGCCCGAAGAACGTGCGCTCCTGGTTCCGGACGCCGGGCGACGTGGCGAGCTCTGGACGCCACGCGTCTGGCCCGGTGCACTCCTGGTGGGCGGCGAGATCGTCGGCACGTGGCGCCGCGCACAGCGAACCGTGTCGGTGCAAACGTGGAAGCGGCTCTCGCGCGCGGCGCGAGACGCGGTCGTCGCCGAGGCCGAATCGTTGCCGCTGCCCGACGCGGGGCAGACCATCGTCCGCTGGGACTGAGGCTCTCGACGCGCCGCGCGCGTCCGAGCGAACTCACGAACCTGGTTAAAGGGCGAACCAGGTTCGGGCTAGGCGGCGCGAAGCGCTTGCTCGACCGCGGCCTGCAGGTGGGCAGAGCTCGCAACGACGTCGCCGACGATCACGATCGACGGCGACTCGAGCCCCTCGGCAACCCGGGCGATCGTGCCGAGCGTGCCGACCCGCGTCTGCGCGTCGGGGTACGAAAGCTTCGAAACGACGGCTGCCGGCTCGTCGACCTGCCGTCCCGCGAAGATCAGATTGTCCGCGAGGTGCTGCAGGCGCCTAAGGCCCATGAAGATCACGAGCGTGCCGGGGGTCGCCGCGAGCTGGTCGTAGTCGAGGTCGCTGCCGTCGCCCGACGTACCGGTGAGGATCGTCAGCTGCGCGGCGACCCCGCGCGTCGTCAGCGGGATGCCGGCGAGCGCGGGCACGGCGGTGAACGTCGATACGCCGGGAACGACCTCGTACTCGATCCCCGCGGCGGCGAGCGCCTCCACCTCTTCGAAGCCGCGGCCGAAGATGAACGGGTCGCCGCCCTTCAAGCGCACGACCTTGCGGCCGCGCCGGCCGTGGTGCACGAGCAACTCGTTGATCTCTTCCTGCGTCAGCCCGTCGCGTGAGATGCGCGCGGCGCCGTGCGCCTTCGCCACGAGCCCCGATGCGACAAGGCGGTCGTAGACGAGAATCTCGCAGTTGCGCACGAGCTCGAGCGCCCGAACTGTGACGAGTCCCGGATCACCGGGGCCTGCTCCGACGATCGCAACGCTCATCTGTTTCCGACTCCGTCAAGCCTACGTCTCATGCCAGTGCCTCCTCGACGAGTTTCTGGAAGTAGTCGCGCCGCGCTTCGTAGGTGGGCAACTCGCTCTTCGCCCACGGGCGTAGTGCTTCGAGCCTGCGGGCGAGCTCTGCGTGCTCAGGGCCGACCAGCGCTGCGACGTCGCTGCGGATGCGCTGCGCGAGCGCCGGCGACGCGCCTCCGGTCGAGACACCGACCACGATCGGGTCCTGACGCACGATCGCGGGCAGGATGAAGCTGCAGAGCTCCGGATCGTCCGCAACGTTGCAGAGCGTGGAGCGCTCGGCCGCGACGCTCGAGACCTCGGCGTTGACCGAGCGGATGTTCGTCGCCGCGATCACAAGGAAACGGCCGACGACATCGGAGCGGCGGAACTCGCGCTGCTCTACGCGCACGGACAAGCCGCGCAGTTCGTCGTCCACTTGCGGTGCGATCACCGTCACCGCTGCATCGCAGTCGAGCAGGCCGTGCACCTTCTCCGTCGCCACACGACCGCCACCGACCACGAGGCAGTCCTTGCCCCGCAGGTCGAGGCACGCCATATAGTGACGGATGTCATTCATGTCGCGAGGCTCGTCAGTCGCGCGCCGCTGCGGTCGAGGCGAACCGATGCTTCCACCCCGCCCGCTTCGATCGTCAGCGTGAACGCGCCCGGTGCGACCGCTGCGATCTTCACCGCGTCGATCTGCTGTCCGTTCAGCGCCTGCAGCGCAGCGGTCACGTCGCGTGCGCTCTCGGAGCGCTCGCGCCCTTTCGGCAGCCTGCGCAGCGTCGAGACCGCGGCCTGCTCGCCGCCCGGCCCGTAGTACGCGCGGACGCGACCGGTCTGCAATCCGAGCTCCAGCACCGACTCGAGCAGGTCGGTCGACCGTTCGCCGACCTCGCCGTCGTCGACGTCGGAGACGAGCTCTGCGAGCCGCGCGCGCATTTCGTCGTTCTGCGCCAGCGACAGCACCGTCTGCGACTCGGCGAGTGCGACTTCGCGCGCTTCACCCTTGAGGGCGAGCCCGCTACTCACTTCCGTCCCCGATCAGCGCGCGCAGTTCGTGCTCCAAGCCGCCCGTCTCGATCGCGCAGTGGATGCCGCACTCCTTGGGCGCCCCCGACTCCCACCACCAGCGTCCGGCGCGCAGGTCCTCGCCCTTCTTCGTCGGCCGGGTGCACGGCGCGCAGCCGATCGAGGTGTAGCCCTTGTCGTAGAGCGAGTTGTACGGAAGCTCGTGCTCGCGCACGTAGTCCCAGACCTCTTCCTCCGACCACTCGGCGAGCGGGTTGAACTTCACGATCGCGCCGTGGTCGTGGTCGATCTCGACCTTGCGGATGTCGCTGCGCGTCGCCCACTGGTCGCGGCGGAGCCCGGTGATCCACGCGTCGAGCCCGGCGAGGTGCTGCTGCAGCGGCAGGACCTTGCGCACCTGGCAGCAGAGGAGCCGATTCTCGACGCTCTTGTAGAAGTGGTTCGGGCCGTGCTTCTTGACCATCGCGTTGACAGGGGCGGCCTTCGGCGAGAGCAGGTCGAGCTGCAGCTTCGGATAGCGCTCGACCATCTGCTCGATCAACTCGAAGGTCTCACTCGGCAGCCGGCCGGTGTCGACGCTGAACATCTTGATGTTCGGATCGATCTGGTACGCCATGTGCAGCAGAACCGCACCGTCGGTCTGGAACGCGGTCGAGATCGAGAGCGACGGCGAGAACCGCTCGATCGCCCACTCGATCACGACCTCAGGCTCTTCACCTTCGAACTCGACAGCAAGCTCCCCCGCTTCGAGATCGTCGAGAACATCCACGCTCATGCCACTTCCTCCTTCTTCGGCCTGGCCGGGGCGGCTGTGCGTCCCGCGAGCAGCCCGAGGTCCTCGTCACTGGTGCGGTCTGCAAACTCACGGAACGACTCGCCCGCGCTGCGCTGCGCGACCCAGCCGCCGACGAGGCCGACGACCGTCTCATCGAGCTCCTCGGTCGGGACGCGCTTGAACACGGGGCGCCCGATGGCAGCAGGACGATCGAGGCTGCCGCGCAGGTAGACGTCGTAGGCCTGCCGGCGCTTGCCGTCCTCGTCGCGAACCGTCGTCCCCTGGAAGCCGATCTCGCCGACCCAGTGGTGCGCGCACGCATGCGGACAGCCGTCGAGGTTCAGGCGCAGGCCGTCGGCGTCCTTGCCAAAGCGGTTCTCGAGCAGCTGCACGAGTCCGTCCATGCGCGACTTTGTCTCGGTGACCGAGAAGTTGCAGTGCGGCTCGCCGGTGCAGGCGATCGAGCGGCCG
>JBKJQL010000305.1:0-5060 GCA_046594035.1 Gaiellaceae bacterium | reverse complement strand
TGTGGGTCGTCGAGTCCAGCTAGAGGCTTGATGTGAATTGGGGTGCTTGTGGGGATGGTTCAGACCAAGCAGGTCAGTTCACATCAAGCCTCTAGCTGGACTCGACGACCCACAACGGACCGTCCGCGCAATCGAGGCGCTCGGCGCCGGCAACCTCGGTGAGGCTCGTGCGCAGCAGCCGGACCTTTGTGCCGTCCCGCTCGAGGAGTGGGCCCATCAGGGGCAGGACCGGGGGGATGAACGACCACGCGCGCGTCTGCCGATGCACCTCTGCTGCCGTCTGTGCGAGGTCGACGAACCAGTAGTCGGGCTCGAACATGCTCTGGTAGTCGCCGCCTTCCTGCGGCTCGCCGCGATCGCCACGGGCCAGCCGGTCGAAGACGATCGGCAGGAGCTCCGCCGTCAGCGCGGGAAATCGCTCGAAGAGCGTCTGCTCCGTCTCGTCGGCGGCCAGCGGGATCGGTTTCTGGGCGAGGACGTTCCCGGTGTCGAACTGCGCGTCCATCAGGTGGTAGCTGAGGCCGATCTCCGTCTCGCCGTTCCGCACGGCCCATGCGATCGGAAACGGCCCGCGGTAGCGGGGCAGGAGCGAGGGATGACCGTTGACGATCCCGTGCTTCGGCACCTCGATCGCCTCGGCGGTAATCAGCCACGGGAAGCCGGTACAGAGGGCGAGGTCGGGCTCGTAGGCCCGGAGCAGCGGCGCGATCGAGTGTTTCGACGACGCGAAGAGCACGTCGAGCTCTTCCGGATCGTCGGCCACGTGCTCCGCCGCGAAGGGCGTCGGCGGTGCTCCGGGCACGCGGCGCCGCGGGGCGATCACCGCGACCGGATCGTGGCCAAGCGCGCGGACGATCTGCGCGTACCCCTGTGCGACGACCGGGAGCACGGTGATCAGGACGACGCGCCAGGGCGCCGTGCTCATCAGAGGCCTGCTGGGGATTGGGGTGCTTGCGGGGATGGCTCAGACCAAGCAGGTCGCACGGGTCGGGCGCAGGACATAGCGGTGCCTACGTTCAAGCCCGAACCGGGTCGAGCTGCGCCGCATATGAGCCACCAGCCGTGAGCGCCTGAAATCCCCGGCAGGCCTCTATAGGTTCGGGCCGGCTGCCTGGACGGACTCGCCGACGTCGCCGAAGCGCTTGGCGAAGTTGTCGGCGAACATCTGGGCGAGCTCGCGTGCCTTGCGGTCGTACTCCTCCGGGTCACCCCAGGTGGAACGCGGATCGAGCAGCTTCGCGTCGACGCCCGGGACCGAAGTCGGGACGTCGTAGCCGAAGAGGTCGTCCGTGCGGAACTCGACCTTGTCGAGCGCACCGGAGAGCGCGGCGCTCAACATCGCGCGCGTCGCCTGAATCGGCATCCGCTCGCCTTCGCCGAACGCCCCACCGGTCCAGCCCGTGTTCAACAGCCACACCGCCGAGCCGTGCTCTTCGAGCTTCGCGTCGAGCATCCGCGCGTACACCTTCGGGTGCTGCGGGAGAAACGGCTGGCCGAAGCAGGTCGAGAAGGTCGGCTGCGGTTCCGTGACCCCGATCTCGGTGCCGGCGAGCTTCGCAGTGAATCCCGAGAGAAAGAAGTAGAGCGCCTGCGCGTTCGACAGCTTGGCAATCGGAGGAAGGATCCCGAACGCGTCAGCGGTGAGGAAGATCACCGACGTGGGATGGCCGGCCATCTTCGTCGGCAGGGCATTCGCGATCTGCTCGAGCTTGTAGGCCGCGCGGGTGTTCTCGGTCTTCGAGGCGTCGTCGAGATCGACGATTCCCTGCTCGTCGATCGCGACGTTCTCGAGAATCGTCCCGTACGTGCGCGTCGTCTTGAAGATCTCGGGCTCGGCGGTCGCCGAGAGGCGCACGACCTTCGCGTAGCAGCCACCTTCGATGTTGAAGACGCCGTTTGTGCCCCAGCCGTGCTCGTCGTCGCCGATCAGCTTGCGCCCCGGGTCGGCGGAGAGCGTCGTCTTGCCCGTACCGGATAGCCCAAAAAAGATCGCGACCCTGCCGTCATCGCCGACGTTGGCGGAGCAGTGCATCGGGAAAACGCCTTCGAGCGGAAGGCGGTCGTTCATCACGGTAAAGATCGACTTCTTGATCTCGCCCGCGTAGAACGTTCCACCGACGAGCAACTCGGTGCGCCCCGGATGCAGCACGATGAAGGTGCCGCTGCGGGTCCCATCTTCATCGGGGTCCGCTTCGAGATCGGGCGTGTGCAGCACGAGCGCCTGCGGCGTGAACGTCTCCTCTTCACCGGGGGCAAGGTCGATGAACATCGTCTTCGCGAACAGCGCGTGGTACGGGTGCGCGGTGATCACGCGCACACCGATCCGATGCACAGGATCGGCGCCTGCCCACGCGTCGATCACGTAGAGCGCGTCGGCCGAGTCCAGCTGCCCCGTGACCTTGTCGCGCAGGTGCGTGAAGTGCTCCTCCGAGAGCGGCTGGTTCACGTCGCCCCACCAGATGCGGTCCTGCGAGCTTTCCTCTTCGACGAGGAACTTGTCCTTGGGCGAACGGCCGGTGTACTTCCCGGTGTCCACGACGAGCGGGCCACCCTCTGCGAGCTTCGCCTCACCGCGCACGAGCGCATGCGTGTAGAGCAGCGCGGTGGTCGGATTTCGGTAGACGGGACCGGAGGCGTCGATCCCATGCTCGGAGAGCGTCACGTGGCCGGGCAACTCGGTCGCAGTCACGCCCGGCGCCCCTCGAACGTCGCGTGCATACCTGGATGGTACGGATTCACCGGCTCGTTTGGGATCCGAACCGTTCTGTCCGTTTAGGCCATTTTGAACCCCGTCAAGCCTGGGCCGAAGACGCGCGCGTCACCCAACTGCGGTTCTTCACGGTGAAGAGGGCCCAGAGGTTGAGCCAGTACATGCAGCACTCGTAGAACACCATGTAGGCGAAGAGCCCGACCAGCTTGTCCGGCGCCCGGAGCGGGACGAAGATGTAGCGGATCAGCAGGAGGAGGATCCAGCTCGGGAGGATCACCGTCAGAAACGCACCGGGCTGCGCTGCGATCGTCACGACGAGGCCGATCCGCAGGCCGAACGACAGGAACGGCGCCGTCAGGTCCCACAGCAGGATCTGCAGGAACAGCAGCTTCTTGCAGCGCCAGGCGTAGGTCAGCGTGTAGATCGACTCCCGGATGTAGCCGCGCTTCCAGCGGCGCTGCTGCCGGAGAAAGCCGCGTACCGTGGCGGGCGTCTCCGTCCAGCTCACGGCCTCGGCCACGTACACGACGTCGTAACCGCGCTTGAGCACCAGGTTGGTGAGATGTCTGTCCTCCGAGTGGGTGCAGGGCTCGCCGAGGAATCGCTGTCCCGCGAACTCGTCGATCATTTCCCTCAGGAGCGAGGCACGGTAGGCCGCGAGGCAGCCGCTGCAGCAGACGACGCTCCGAATCACCGACTGGGCCTGCTTGTAGATGTTGAGCCCGACCCAGTAGTACGTGCCCACCATGCGCGTCAGCAGGTTCTGGCGCTCGTTGAGCAGCAGCACGTTGCCCGTCGACGCGCCGATCTCAGGGCACAGCAGCGGCTCGACGACGCGCACCAGCGCATCGCTCTCGAGCACGGTGTCGCTGTCGATCGTGACCACGAAGTCCGCATCGTCGTCGAGCATGTGGGTCACGGCGTGATGCAGCGCCTCGCGCTTGCCACGATTCTCGGGGAACTCGTGCAACGAGAGGGGGAGCACCGCCGCGAGCTCGCGGAGACGGGTCTGCACGCCGTTCGTCGACCCGTCGTCGATCACGATCACCTGCTTCCTGCCTTCGCCTTCGAGCACGGTGCGAATCGACTCCTCGACCAGGTCCGGATCTTCGTTGAAGCACGGGATCAAGACTGCGATCTTCTCGCCGGCGTACGCCGGGTAGGTCCGCGGCTTCAGGTCGTGCACGAAGAGCAAAACGAAGAGGTAGATGGTGTACGCGACGAGCAACAGCAGATAGCCCAACGTGAAGTCCAGCCAGAAGCGGACGCTCGTCCCGAATTGCGACAGGAAGAGCAGTCCGCTTCCGGCAAGGACAGCGAACAGCGCGGCGTAGATGGCGGTCTGCGCCCGCTGCACTCCGTTCAGCTCAGATTCGGATCGAAGGGCAGGAAGAACAGGTGTGCGACGTGCACGAGCCTGCACTGCACTGCCGATGTTCCGAGCAACTGCTTCAGCGTCTTCTCGCTGGCCCCGTAGACCGTGACGAGGCTGTAGGTGGTGTCACCGACTTTGAGCGTCGAGATCGTCGTCCTGTAGACGCCCGAGACGCGCACGAGCTGGCTCTTCGAGATCCAGCAGATCTCGCGCCCACCCTTGCCGATCGTCTGGCTCAGCCCACCGTCGCCATGCGACGAATCGACTACGACGAGGGTTCCGTCGTCCTTGTTCTTCTCCTTGCTCTCGCCGGACGAGCCTCCGTGGCCGTCGTCGCGCCCCTGTGGCACGACCTTTGCGGCCGCCGAGGCGAGGTCGGGCTTCGCCTTGGCCCCGGCTGCGCCGGCGACCACCGTGAACGAGAACAGCCCGAGGGCCGGAAGGATGACGATCCATGCAGCGAGTCGTCTCGGACGACTCGCGCTCGTTCTACGTGCCGCAGTCCGTTGCGCCGCCGCAAGGCGCCGTTTGTCAACGGACATGTGTGTTCCCCCATGTTGTGTGTGTCCTCGGGCAATCGACGGCCGCGCCAGGCAGCCGCATCCCTGGAACGAGTGCCGTGTCCGAGAGTGCGGCTCAGACCTGCCAGTCGCCGCCACGCAGGATCGGAACACGCGCTCCGTCCGCGGTGACGCCGTCGACCTCGAGCTCGGGCGACCCGATCATGAAGTCGATGTGTGTGCCGCTCTCGTTGACACGGCCTGCATCCTCGTTCTCGACGAGAAACGGGAACCCGCTGCCGAACGCGATGTGACTGGCCGCGTTCTCGTCCAGCAGCGTGTCGTAGAAGACGGTGCCGAGCGGGCCGATCCGGCCCTGCCGGTCGACCAGCGCAAGCTCCCCGAGCCGCAGCGCGGCGTCGTCGACGCCGAGCCGCGCCTGAAGCGCCTCGGCGTTCTCGTCGGCGGTGATCTC
>JBKJQL010000211.1:0-5367 GCA_046594035.1 Gaiellaceae bacterium | reverse complement strand
CATCGTCGTCGTCGACGGGACGGTCGAGGTTCGGCGCGGTGGGCGGCGCTTGCCGCCGAAGGGCGGTATGAGCTTCTTCGGCGAGGCTGCCTTGCTGACCGGCGCTCCTCGGAACGCGACGGTCACGACGACGTCTCCGGTGCAGGCACTCCTGATCACCGACCGGGCCTTCACGCGTCTGCTCAAGGAGTCGCCGCAGATCCAGCAGAAGATCCTCGCGAGCCTCGCCGCGCGACTCGCCGACGACTGAGACGTCGGCGATGGAGGCTCCACCGATCCGGTACGCGAAGAGCGGCGAAGTCCACGTGGCGTATCAGGTGCTCGGCGACGGGCAGAGCGGACTCGACCTCGTGTTCGTTCCGGGATTCGTCTCGCACCTCGAGGCTGCGCTCGAGGAACCGTCGCTCGCGCGGTTCTTCCGACGACTCACGTCGTTCGCGCGGGTGACGCTCTTCGACAAGCGCGGGACCGGTCTTTCCGACCGGACGGGCCGGCTGCCGTTGCTGGAAGAGCGGATGGACGACATCCGGGCCGTGATGGACGCTGCGGGCGTCGAACGAGCCGCACTCTTCGGCGTCTCGGAGGGAGGCCCGTTGACGCTGCTGTTCGCGGCGACCTATCCGGAGCGCGTGCAGTCGATCGTTCTCTACGGCACCGCCGCGCGAGTGCTGAGCGCGCCCGATTATCCCTTCGGCGCGGATCCCGGTCGGACGCGGGAGCTCGCGCGGAGGATGGAGGAAGGATGGGGTACCGGGGTCGCGCTCTCCGCCTGGGCACCGAGCGTCGGCGGGGACGCGCAGTTCCGCCGGTGGTTTGCGCGCTTTCAGCGCCTCTCGGCCAGCCCGGCCGACGCACGGGCGCTGATCGAAAGCCTCGCCGATGTCGACGTGCGCTAGGTGCTTCCGACCGTCAAGGCGCCAACTCTCGTCCTGCACCGAAGCGGCGATCGAATGTTCCACGTCGAGACGGCCCGATACCTCGCCGAGCACTTGCCGGACGCCCGCTTCGTGGAGCTACCGGGGGCGGATCATCTGTTCTGGGTCGGCAACCAGGACGAAGTGCTCGACGAGGCTGAAGAGTTTCTGACCGGAACCCGCGGCGCATCCGATCCAGACCGCGTGCTCGCGACCATCCTGTTCACCGACCTTGTCGGCGCAACCCAACGCGCCGCGGAACTCGGCGATACCGGCTGGCGCGGGCTGCTCGACGCGCACGATGCGCTCGTGCGCCGCGAGCTCGAGCGGTTCCGCGGTCGTGAGATCAAGAACACGGGTGATGGGTTCGTCGCGAGTTTCGACGGTCCCGTGCGTGCGATTCGCTGTGCACAGGCGATCGTCGCCGGTGCTCGACAGCTCGGAGTCGAGATTCGTGCAGGGCTGCACACCGGGGAATGCGAGATTCGGGGGGACGACATCGGCGGGGTCGCCGTGCATCTGGCTTCACGCGTGTGCGAGCTGTCGGGCGCCGGCGAGGTGCTGGTCTCGCGGACGGTGACGGACCTGCTCGCCGGTTCCGATCTGGTCTTCGACGATCGAGGTGAGTTCGCGCTGAAGGGCATTCCCGGCCTGTGGCGCCTATTCGCTGTGCGCAGCGATTGATGCCGACGAGCTGGACGAGCGAGGGCCATACGACGACCTCCGAGTCGACGACAACGACCGAGAACAAGTGGAGGCTTCCACCCACCTGTCACGCGTGGCGTGCGATCACGCCGAGCATGCGGGCGCCGGCTCGAAGCGATGGACCGAGCCGGCCTGAGACCTTGGACCGCCCGCCGCGGCGGGCGCGGGCCGGAACCTCGACCTCGACGATCGGAAGGCCTGCGCGGGCCACTGAGACGATCATCTCCGTTGGCCATCCGTAGGTCAGTTCGGTGAGCCCGAGTTCGAGCAGCAGGTCGCGACGGACGGCCCGCATCGGGGGAATGTCTCGCACCGGGATGCCGTAGACGCGTCGCAGCAGCCACGCGACGAGACGGTTGCCGGCTTGTTGGTGGAGCTGTTGGGAGCCGGTCTCCGGGTCGGCGCGCACCCCGAGTACGAGCGCCGCGCGACCGTCGATCAGTGGCTCGAGCAAACGCCGGATGGCGCGCGGGTCGTCGCTGCCGTCCCCGTCGAGGAAGACGACGATGTCCGCGGTCGTTGCTTGCGCTCCCGTCAGGCAGGCTCGGCCGTAGCCTCGTCTCGGCTCGTCGACGACGTGCGCCCCGGCTGCGCGCGCGGTCGCGACGGTGCCGTCCGTCGAGCCCCCGTCGACGACGATCACCTCGTCGACCGTTCCAGCCTCGAACTCGGCGAGCACGTGCGGCAGCGAGTCGATCTCGTCGAGGGTCGGGATCACTGCGGTCACCGAGGGTCGGGGGGGCAGGGCCGTAAGTGAGACGGACGGGTACGACGGCGGCCGGATGAGCCTGCGCAGCGACAGAGCGATGAAGGGCCCGTAGATGGCTGTCGGCACCCACCAGGGGAGCGGTCCGGGGTCGAGCCCGAACACGTAGAGCAACGGCAGCGTTCCCGACAGCCAGATCCAGGCCGGTGCGGCGACGATGGCAAGGAACGGCAGGAGCCAGAGGGCATACCAGGGCTGGAGGTAGGCGAGCGAGAGGAGCGCGCCACCGAGCACGATCAGCGCGCTTCTGGCGACCTGTTCGACGGTCTCGTGGGCCCGTAGGGCGACGACGGCGATGACTGCCACGAGCACGCCGGCGAGCAGCGCCTGCGCGCCGAGCCTGCCCAGGAACGGGGCGAGCCGAGCCCAGGCGAGCGAGCCCAGATCCTCGTCGTGGAGGTCGCGGAAGAGACTGCCGAGAACGCGGGTGCCGACACTCGAATACGCGGCGTAGCCCGCCGCGACCACAGCGAGCCCGCTCAGCGCGAGGCGGCGCCGTCCGCGCCGGATCAATGCCGGTAGGAGCAACAGCGGGGCGAGCTTGACCAGGGCCCCATACCCGATGGCTGCGCCTGCGAGCCCGCGCCGATCGCGGGACCATGCGTAGAGGAGCGCAGCTCCCGCCAGGATCGCGAGGGCATCCGCATGCCCGTTCGCCGCGACCTCGCTGATCGCCAGGGGATGCCACGCTGCAATCGCCACGCGTTCGGGCGGGGCACGCAGTCGAACGAGTACAAGGACGACGAGCCCGAGCGCCGTCCCTTCGGCCAGCAAGAAGAGCCAGGTCGTCGCACGGACTCCGTGGCCGAAGGCGACGCGGGCGACGAGAAAGGACGCCTCGGCGCCCGGCGGATAGATCGTGCGCCAGTCCTTTCGGTTCACGTGCCGCCAGATGTCACGGTCACGCAAAGCTTCGAGTGCCGGTGCGACAGGCGCGTAGCGGTAGGGATTGACGCCGTGCGCCTGGACGCGTGCGTCCCAGGCGTAGCGATATGTGTCGGTCGTCAGCGGCGGCGGCGCGCCCGCGTCGAACGCGACCGCCCGGAGCAGGGCGGCGAACACGATCACGAGCACGAGGCCGTACCTGCCGATTCCCAACCCGCTGTAGCAGAGCCAGGCCGCAGGAAGGAACACGGCGAACGCGACCAATTGACCGACGATTTGCCAGTCGAGCGCAGTGCTCGAGCGGAGCACGAACTCGACTGCGACGAGCGCCGTACCGAGCGCGGCGACCCCGAGAACACGGCCGGCTCCCGGCCGGCGGCGGCTGCCCGCGATCAACGTTCGTCCTCGATGACGTCAGTAGATACCAGCTTGGGAGCGGTGGCATCCCTTACACGACCATTAACACTCCCGCGGCGGGACTGACGGCGTGGTTTTATGGTTGGGTGGTGGAGTTTCGAGTCTCGGGGTTGCCGGAACGCGGCCAGGCCCGTCGGTTGTCGGCCCGTAAACGGCTGCACGCGACGATCGTCGGCCTGCTCGTCGGCGGCGCAGTCGTCCTGTCGACGACCGGCTGCGGAGGGTCGGGCAGCGGATCCTCGAGCGCGAAGCACGTCCGGTTTGCCCAGGTCCAGGCGGTCTTCGTCAAGTACAGCTGCGCCTCCTGTCATCCAATCGTCAACCCGTCGCTCGATCTCCGCCGAGGTCACGAGTACGGCTCGCTTGTCGGCGTTCGCGCACTCGAGGACCCCCGGCTCGTCCGCGTTGTGGCAGGCGACCCGAACCGCAGCTTCCTGTACCAGAAGATCGCCGGCGACCCGAAGCTCGGCGACGTCCCGGCCATCGGTGCACGGATGCCTCAACAGGCGCCGCGCATGGACCAGGCCGACATCGACCTGGTCGCCGCGTGGATCAGCGACGGGGCGAAGAACGCACAGGGCCGGACGCCGGGTCCGACCGTTCCGACGCCCGGCGCGCCTGGCTCTTCGCCGGTGGGCAACGAACCCGGTGGGCCCACCGGTAACGCCACGATCGAAGGGACTGTCGAGGACGGGGCGCACCGCCCCCTGGCCGGCGCGGTGGTCACGCTCCTGCTGCGGGGCTCGAACCAACCGGGCGGCGAGGAGCATTACCGGGTCGCGGCCACGAACGCGAACGGGCGATACGTACTCCGGCACGCCCCCGTCGGCCAGTATCTGCTGAAGGCGTATGCGTCGAAGCGGATCTACGTTTCGCGGATCGTGGCGCTCGACGATCGCGAGACGAAGACCATCGACTTCGGGTTGCCCGACCGTGTGATCCCGAATCCGACCATCTCCGCGCCGAGCGTGGCGCGAACCGCGACCGGCACGAAGGTCGCGATGACCGTTGCCGGTCAGTCGCTCGACCCCAACTACATACTCGCCGTCAACCCGGATTCCGGGCTCGTCTTCGAACTGCGCCGCCCCGACGGGGCCCCCGGCCGATGGGCGCGCTCGATTCCGCGGCGGCTTCCGGGTCGCTGGATCTTTCTCGCCGTCGACCATCAATGCGACGTCAGCTCATTCCTCACGGTCGCGGGATAGCGGTGTCGACGGTGGCGTTGTTGGCGGCAGGCGCTCTGCTCCTGCTGACGTTGCACCGAACCGGGGCGCAGGTCTCGTTCCGCAGCGGCGTCCAGCCGATCTTCAATGCCAAGTGCGCGACGTGTCATCCGGTCGCGTACCCGTATCTCGACCTGCGGGCGGGTCATTCGTACTCTCAGCTCGTCGGGGTGGTCTCTCCGCTCTCGCCCGCGTTCGAGCGTGTGCTTCCGGGCCGCCCTGACCTGTCGTTCCTGCTCACCCACGTCCCGGACCCGTCGCGGCGCCATCTGCTGTCCCCGGCGGAGCGGCGCCTGCTCACAACCTGGATCGCCCAGGGAGCGAAGAACAATTAGCCGCCTACCTCTGCTCTCCGTCGACGAGGCGCCCCCGCTCTCCCGGCGGTGGTATGGCGAGAACGGCCGCGCGTCTGCACTCACGCGGTCGCTCGCAAGCTCGCCTGACCTGCTTGAGACGC
>JBKJQL010000161.1:0-20309 GCA_046594035.1 Gaiellaceae bacterium | reverse complement strand
TCACGTCGAAGTCCTGATCGACGTGATCAACATGAGCCTCTCGACCACGAAGAAGGCGTTCAGCGAGATCCTGCGCGACATCGCCGACGCCGCGTACTTCAAGCGCACGGTGCTCGTCGCCTCTGCTCACAACATGCCCGTCGAGTCGTTCCCCTGGCGCTTCTCCTCGGTGATCTCCGTCGGCAGCCACGAGGAGGACGACCCTCTGACCTTCTACGCGAACCCCGACCCGCCGGTCGAGTTCTTCGCGCGCGGCGTGAACGTCGAGGTCGCCTGGATCGGCGGCTCGACGATCACCGCCACCGGGAACAGCTTCGCGACGCCCGCGATCTCCGCGATCGCCGCGCTCGTGCTCTCCAAGCACGCGCGTCTGACGCCCTTCCAGCTGAAGAGCGTGCTCTTCCAAATCTCGTCCAACGTGGGAGGTAGGCAATGACCGACGACCTGAAAGCCGCTGTCGCCGCCGGCGTCCTGCCGTCGGAGGAGCGCTTCGCGGAGCTGCTGCGCTCGATCGTCGAAGTCGCGCGGTCGATCTTCCACGCCCGCGGCTCCTCGATCTTCCTCTACGACGAGGACACCGACGAGCTCGTCTTCGCGGCCGTCGCGAATCCCGACGAGCAGTCGCTGCTCGGGATGCGCATACCGTCATCGAAGGGCATCGCCGGCTGGGTGCTCTCCTCGCGCACGCCGCTCGTGATCGACGATCTCCAGAACGACCTGCGCTTCGCCGCTGACTTCGCAGAGCAGACCGGTTACGTTCCGCAGGGGCTCATGGCGGTGCCGTTGCTCCACGACGAGCGCGCGCTCGGCGTCCTTCAGGTGCTCGACCGCCCGAGCAACTCGCGCTTCTCGCTCTCGGAGATGGAGCTGCTCGGGATGTTCGCCACGCAGGCCGCCGTCGCGCTCGACCTGCTCGCCTCCGCCCGCCGTGCCCGCGCCGCGCTCGAGGGCAAGGGGGACATCGCTGCGGTGGCGCGCGTCGCGGCCGCGCTCGACCGGCTGGAGGAGGACAAGCGCGAAGCCGGGCTCGCCCTCCTGCGCGAGCTCGAGCGCGTCCTATCGTAGAAACGACGAAGGCCCGGTTGCCCGGGCCTTCGAAAACACCACTCTCGGAACGAGCTGACTAGCGGCCTGACTTGACGTGCGCCTCGACGTCGTCGCTGTTGTCGTCGTCGGCCCCACGGCCGCCCTTGACATGCGCCTTGACCTCTTCGTCGGCGTCCTCGGCGGCCCCACGGCCACCCTTGACGTGGGCCTCGACGTCCTCCGTGCTCTCCTCGACGTCGTCGCTTTCCTTGACGAGCTTGTCGCGATCCTGGTCCGACATGTTCGTTCCTCCTTGACCTTGCTGGATGCCCGCCTGTTCGCGGAATGTTGACCTCATGACGAGAGTTCTCTCGGAAATCTTCCATCCCAACTTGAAAAACACAAGCGGGACCGGGAAGCTGAGGCCGTGGGTCGCCGTCTTTCCGAGTCTCTAGCTGCCTTTCGCAACGTTTACCGGAATCCGAACCTGCGGCGGATCCAGCTCGCTTTCGCGGGATCCGTCGCCGGCCAGTACGCCTTCGCGATCGCGATCGCGGTCTATGCCTACCGCCACGGCGGGGCTGCCTCGGTCGGGCTGATGGCCCTCGTGCGGACGATTCCGTCCGCCGTGCTCGCGCCGTTCGTCTCCGCTCTCGGTGACCGCTTCCGGCAGGAACGGGTGATGCTTGCGGCCGACGTCCTCCGTGCGCTCCTCGTGGCTGCGGTCGCGGTGGTCGTGTTCGCGCACGGGCCGATCGTCCTCGTCTTCCTGCTCTCGGCGCTCGGGCCGATCTGCTCGACGGCGTTCCATCCCGCGGAGGCATCGCTCCTGCCGACGCTGGCGCGGACGCCCGAGGAGTTGACCGCCGCGAACGTCTCGACGGCGACGATCGACAGCGTGGGCTCGTTCGTCGGCCCGGCGGTCGGCGGCGTGGCGCTCGCGGCGTGGGGCGTCGGGCCGACCTTGCTCCTGACGGTCGCGACGTTCACGTGGTCGGGCCTGATGGTGCTGCGCGTGCGCCCCGACCGCTCCTCGGCCCTGGAGCCCGAGGAGCGGGCGCCCTCGTCGGCCGCCTCCGAGGCGCTCGCCGGCTTTCGCGCGGTGCTGTCGGATCGCAACCTGCGCGTGATCATGGGCCTCTTCGGCGCGCAGACGGTCGTCGCGGGCGCGATGGGCGTGCTCGTCGTCGTCTCGGCTCTGCAGCTGCTCGACCTCGGAACGGCCGGCGTCGGCTGGCTGTATGCAGCCACCGGCGTCGGCGGGATCATCGGCGCCGCCGTCACGATGGTGCTCGTCGGGCGCAAGCGGCTCGCCGGGGACTTCGGGATCGGTCTACTGCTCTGGGGCATCCCGTTCCTCGTCATGGGCATCTGGCCGAACGCGATCGTCGCGCTGCTGATGCTCGGCGTGCTCGGGATCGGCAACACGCTGGTCGACGTCTCGGGACTGACGCTGTTGCAGCGGAACGCGCCGGACGCCGTTCGCTCGCGCGTGTTCGGCGTCTTCGAGAGCATGGTCGCCGGCACGATCGGTCTCGGCGCGATTCTCGCGCCACTGTTGATCGCGGTGGCCGGGATTCGCGGCGCGCTGATCGCGACCGGTCTCTTCCTGCCGATCCTCGCCGGGCTGCTCTGGCGGCGCCTCGTCTCGCTGGACGCCGGTGACCCGGCCCACCTCGATCTGCTGCGGCGCCTCCCGATCTTCTCACCGCTGCCGCCGCAGGCACTCGAGCGGCTCGCGCGCTCCCTCGAGCCCGTGCGGGTCGCTGCGGGCGACATCCTGTTCGCCGCGGGCGATGTCGGCGACCGCTTCTACGTCATCGCCTCAGGTGAGCTGGCGGTCGAGCTCGCGGAGGGGACGAAGACAGAAGGGCCCGGGCGCGGCGTCGGCGAGATCGCCTTGCTGCGCAACGTTCCGCGCACCGCGACCGTGCGGGCGGACACGGACGCCGACCTGCTCGCGCTCGACCGAGATGCCTTCCTCGGCGCCGTGACCGGGCACGCGCCGGCGCAGGCGGCCGCCAACGAGATCGTCGGCGAGCGCCTCGCGCTCTCGCCCGTCTAGTCGTCTAGTTTTCGGTCGCGCGTTCGATCAGCCGGTCCGTCCGCTCCCAGATCGCACGCTTCGCCGGCGGGCTCAGGTCGTAGACCGACATGTGATCGGCGTCGAAGCCCTTCGACCGGATCACCGCGCCGTGGATGCGCTTCGCGGGAAAGCCCAGGGTCAGCAGCCGCTCATCCATTTCGATCGCTCCGTCGCTGCGCACGCTCGTATCCTTGTCACCGACGAACAGCCAGATCTCGGTCGTGTGTGGGATCTTGCCGAGCGCGGTCGGCGGCTCGAACTTCGGATTGATCTGTCCGGGGTAGAACGCGAGCACGAGCTTCGGCTTCAGAAAGGCCGCGGCCTCGACCGCGAGCCGTCCGCCGCGCGAGTGCCCGAGGAGCACGAGCGGCACGTCGGGCCGGCCGAGGTCGCCGAGCGCGCGGCCGACGGCGCCGACGATCGTGTTCCGTGCGTCCGGGGCAGGCGGTGGATCCTCGTAGCGCGGGTAGATCACGTCATAGCCGCGTTCGGCGAGATGCACCTGCCACGGCTGTAGTTGCTCACCCGAGTCCTGGCCGAGCCCGTGCAACAGGACGACGACTGCCTTCGGGGTGCCTTTCGCGCGGAAAACCCAATACTGGTCCTTGCCGGTGCTGTGCGGTTCGAACGTTGCCTTCCAGGCCCCGCCGCAGCCCACGAGGGCAAGGACGAGCAGGCTAATCGTCCAGCTCGACCAAAACCGCGCCGCCCGCGACACGATCACCCTCCCCGACGTGGACGGCCTTGACGGTGGCGTCGAACGGCGCCCGAAGAGGCGTCTCCATCTTCATCGCCTCCAGTACGACGAGCGGATCGCCTGTTTTGACTGTTGAGCCTTCGTGAACGTCGACCTTGATCACCGTGCCGGGCATCGGGGCGGTGATCGTTCCGGAGGTCGCGCGTGCGCCGTGCGCATGCGCCGCAGCGTCCACGTCAGGCGGAGGCTGCGGTGCGGGCGAGGGGAGGTTGAGGCGGAAGCCACCGCGCCAGACCTCGTCGGGGAGCCCAGCGGGCGGCGCCGAGAGCGGGGGATACTCGACGAGGAACGCCGTGGTCGTCTCGCCCGCGCGGAGCGCCGGGTGGGCGACCAGCCAGCGGAGAAACGGCAGGTTGGTCGTCACACCGGCGACCTCCGTCTCGGCCAGCGCGTCGGCCAGGCGGTCAAGTGCCTCGTCGCGCGTCGCGCCGCTCGCGATCAGCTTGGCGATCATCGGGTCGTACGACGTGCCGACCTCGTCGCCCTCCGCCACGCCGGCCTCCACGCGCACCGAGGTCGGCAGGCGCAGCTTCTCGATGCGGCCGGCCTGCGGCAGGAACGTGCGCGGGTCCTCCGCGTAAAGGCGAACCTCCACCGCGGCTCCGCGAAGTTCTATGCGGATGTCGAGCGCTTCGCCGCGCGCGATGCGCAACTGCCACTGGACGAGGTCGATGCCCGTCACTGCTTCCGTCACCGGATGCTCGACCTGGATGCGGCCGTTGAGCTCGAGGAAGTAGAAGTCGCGTCCGTCGAGGATGAACTCGGCGGTGCCGGCGCCGACGTAGCCGATTGCCTGCGCGAACCGAATTGCGGCGTTGCTCATGCGCGCACGAAGGTCGGGGTCGAGCGCCGGCGAGGGCGACTCTTCGAGAACTTTCTGGTGCCGCCGCTGCACGGAGCAGTCGCGCTCGCCGAGTGAGAGGACCGTGCCGTGCTCGTCCGCCAGCAGCTGGATCTCGACGTGGCGCGGCCGCTCGACGTAGCGCTCGAGGTACACGGTGTCGTCACCGAACGCGGCCTTTGCTTCCCGCTGCGCGGCCTCGACCGCTTCGTCGAGCTCGCTGCGCGCGCGCACGATGCGCATGCCGCGGCCACCCCCGCCCGCCGCCGCTTTGACGATCAGCGGCGGCTCGTCGGTCTCCGGGATCGTGGGCACGCCGGCCTCCTGTGCGATTCGTTTCGCGGCGAGCTTGTCGCCGCCCGCGCGCAGTGCAGCCGGCGGCGGCCCGATCCAGGTCAGCCCGGCGGCCTGCACCGCTTCGGCGAAGTCCCCGTTCTCCGCGAGGAAGCCATAGCCTGGATGGATCGCGTCCGCACCGGATTGCTTCGCGGCGCGGATGTGCTCCTCGGAGTGGAGGTAGGACTGGATCTCGACGGTCTCGTCGGCCGACCGGGCGTGCAACGAGCCCGTGTCGTCGGGTGCGACGACCGCGACCGTGCCGAGGCCGAGCTCCCGCGCGGCGCGAAACACGCGCAACGCGATCTCACCCCGGTTTGCCACCAGCACCTTCTGCACGCGCGGGAGCCTAGACGGTCAGCCGTCGACGAGCAGGCCGTTGATCGGCCCGAGGAATCGTCCAGAGCGGCGAGAGATGCCCGGGAGAAGCACGAGGTGGTCGCCCTCTTCCGCAGTCGGCCTCCAGATCTCGTCGATCACCAGGTCCGGCGCGCCGTCGACGTCGTCCCGCTGCAGATGCTCGCGCCACAGCCGTAGTCGGGTCTCCCGGGCGAGTGTGTCCTCGCCGTCGATCAGCACTTCGATCGCATTGCCGTCACGCGGTGGTGGATCGCCCGCGCACCAAAGTCCGTCGCGCGGCGGGTCGTATGCGCGTCGCCAACCGCGCCGGTTCAGCCGCCGGCGATGGTGGGAGACGACGAGCTGTTCGACTCCGGCGCCGATTGCGTCGTCGAGCCGATCGATGTGCGCGATCGCCATAGAGCGACAAGGGTAAGCGCGCAGACGGCGGCCAGCGCGAGGTACGGCACGGCGTCGCGGGTCGCGTTGGCGAGCGCGCCGCCTCCGGCTGCACCGATCATCTGCCCCGGCGCCCACGCGATGTTCACGAGGGCGGAGGCGTAGCCGTAGCGGAGCCCTCGTTCCTCGGCGAGGTTGGAGAGCCACGTCATCCCGGGTGTGAAGAAGGTGCCGAACGAGAGGCCGGCCGCGACCACCAGGACGGCGAGGGCGAACCGGTTGCCCGGCCAGGGGAGCAGGAGGGCGACGACGATCGACGCGACGAGGCCGGCGTAGATCGGCGGCAAGGGGCCGTGGCGGTCGGACGTGCGCCCGAGGAGGATGTTGTTCAACGTCTCGAAGGCCGCGGAGCAGAGGAAGACGGCGCCGATCGCGACCGCGCCGAACCCGAGTTCGGCCAGCCGCAACGGCGCGAGGACGCCGACGACCCCGAAGAGCAGCGCCGGCAGCAGGACGAACCAGGCTGCAAGGAGCACGCGCCGGTCGCCAAGGGCGCGGAGCAGGTGTGCGGGGCCTTGCGGCTCACGATCAGGCTCGCCTCGCGTGACCGCGGCCCAGGCGACGAGACCGAACGACGCGAGACCGACGGCCGTGAACGTCACGCTGATCCCTGCGATCGAGGCGATGCCGCCGATCACCGGGCCGAAGAGGGCGCCGGCGACGGCCGCTGCGAGGACGTTCCCGATCACCCGGCCGCGGCGGCCTGCCGGGGACGCGGCGACGACCCAGCCGATCGCGCCCGTCCACGAGAAGGCAGACGCGATGCCCTGGGCGAAGCGGGCGAGGTCGAGCTGCCAGGCCTCTCCGGCGATCCCGAAGAGGATCGTGCAGGCGGCGACGAGGGCGAGCCCGACGATGGTGGTCGCTTTCACGCCGACCCGTCCGGCAACGAGACCACTCGGGATGGCGCCGAGGAACGCACCCGCGGGATACGCGGCCGACAGCACACCGGCTCCGGTCTTACCGAGACCGAGCGTCCCGGCGTAGTGAGGGAGAAGTGGGGTGAGTGCCGCGAAGAACAGCGTGTCGACGAAGACGATCCCCCCGGTGAGAAACAAGAGCTTGCGCACAGCGCTACTCTGCCGATCCGCGATGAGGGTGTTCGTTGCAATAGTCCTCGCCGCACTCGCGCTCCCCGCCGCAGGCGCCGCAGGCACGGTGTTCCTGCTCGACGGTCGTGGGTGGGGTCACGGTGTCGGCATGAGTCAGTGGGGTGCTGAGGGATACGCGCGCCACGGCTTCGGCTACCGCCGGATCCTTTCGCACTACTACCCGCAGACGCACATCGGGATCGCGAATCCGCGTGACGTGCGAGTGCTGCTCCTCGAGCATTCAGACGCGGTTCGTATCGGGTCTTCAGCGCCGTTCGCCGTCGTCGATGCGAAGGGGCGGAGACTCCACCTGCCCGCGCGTTCGGTCGTGATCAACTGGGAGTTCGTGTTGCGCAAGAAGCACCTGCGGCAACCGCTGTGGTTCGAGGCGGGGGCGCAGCCGCTGCGCGTCGCCGGCGCCGCGTATCGCGGCTCGGTAGTGGTCAAGGCGAAGCCGGAGGGGCTGATGGCGGTGAACGTCCTGCCGCTCGACCGGTATCTGCGCGGTGTCGTTCCGTGGGAGGTGCCGAAAGGCTGGCACTCGGCGACGTATCAGGCGCAGACGGTCGCGGCGCGGTCGTACACGCTCGCGACGTTGCATCCCAACAAGGACTTCGATCTGTATCCGGACCAGCGCTCCCAGATGTACGGCGGGGTCGGTGCGGAGCGTGAGCCGACGAACCTCGCCGTCGGAGCGACGGCCGGGCAGGTGCTGGTCTGGCGGGATCGGATCGTGCCGGCGTTCTACTTCTCGACCTCGGGCGGAAAGACGTCCTCGGTGCACGACGCGTGGCCGCGCGCGAAGCAGGTTCCGTATCTCGTGTCGGTGAGCGATCCATACGACTACCTGTCGCCGCATCACATGTGGCCGACGGTGACGCTGACTGGCGCCCGGGTCGCCCACGTCCTCCACCTGAGCGGTGTGACCGACATGCAGGTCGTCGAGAACTCATCCGGACGGGCTGCTGCGGTGCGCATCAAGACATCCCGCGGCTGGAAGCGTTTCCCCGGTCTGCTCGTCCGCAAGAAATTCAAGCTCGGTTCGACAGACTTCGGAGTGCGCGTGATGCGGCTCGACGACCCGAAGACGCATGTGTTCTTCGGGACGCACGTGCGCGTCGGAGGGTGGGTGCGTGGCCTCGGCCGCGCGCGGCTCGAGGCGCTCCTCGACGGCAACTGGAGAACGGTGCGCCAGATCCGCCCCAGCCGCAACGGGAGGTTCAGCATTTCGCTGCCGGCGCGGCGCTCGATGCAGTTGCGTCTGGCCTACAACGATGTCGCCGGTGACGAGGTGGCGCTCCACGTCACACCACGCGTCCTCCTGCAGGCGGACGGGACGAAGCTGCGCGTCCTCGTCGCACCGCGGCTGCCGCTGCAGGTGCAGCGGCTCACGCGGCAGCAGTGGAAGCCGGTCGCGCGCTCCACGGGCTCGTTCGACCGCTCCCTCCGCCCGGGCAGCTACCGCGTCGCAATCCTCGGCGGCGCGTCGTTCGTCTCGTCGATCTCGAAGCCCGTCGCGCTACACACCAGGCAACTCGGGCCTTAGCGAGTCTGCCGGGAGCGCGACTCGCCGCTGCTTGTAACCGACTGCTACTTGCCCCAGGTCGGTTGGCGCTTTTCGAGGAACGCGCGCAGGCCTTCTTGACCTTCGGGGCTCGTTCGGTGCTTGGCGATCAGGTTCGCCGTGTCGTCGGCTGAGTGGGCCGCACGTGCCAATTGCTTTGCCGCTCGGGTTGCTGCCGGGGCTGCCGAGCGCAGGTCCGAGAGGACGTTGTCGACCGCTGCGTCGAGATCGTCGGCGACTTCGTGGATCAGGCCGATGCGCAACGCGACGTCGGCGGTGAAGCGCTCGCCTGTGACGAACCAGCGGCGCGCGGCGCTCGTTCCGATCTTCGCCAGCGCAAACGGCGAGATCACCGCCGGCACGATCCCGAGCTTCACCTCGCTGAACGCGAACAGCGCGGATTGCTCGGCGACGACGACGTCGCAACACGCAACGACCCCACAGCCACCGCCGAGCGCATGACCCTGCACGCGCGCCACGACGGGAGTAGGGCAATTGTCGATCGCGTCGAGCATCGCACGCAGGCGCAGGGCGTCTGCGACGTTCTCTTCGAACGAGAGGTCGACCGACGACCGCATCCACTCGACGTCCGCACCGGCGGAGAACGAGCGGCCGTCACCGGTGAGCAACACGGCACCCACGTCGCCGACGTCCGCGAACGCGGCGGCCAGCTCTTCGATCAGTGACGCATCGAAGGCGTTGCGACGTTCCGGCCGCGCCATCGCGATGCGCAGAACCGCTCCGTCACGCTCGATGCGCAGCGCGCTCACTCGAAAGCCAGACCAAGGCGGCGCACGTTCACGAGGCTCACGACCATCACGCTGCACCTTAAACAACAAGCGGCGCGCCCTGAGGAGGACGCGCCGCTCACAAGTCAGAGAGGACTTGCTCGTTCTGCGCTGGTTCAACTTAGGGGGCGGGGCAAACCCGCGCATCGTCGCCGAGAACGAGTCGACGTCCTCCTGGAGGACGACGAATGATCGAAGACTCACATCCTGAAAATGCCGAACGTGCTCTCGGCCACGGGCGCGTTCAGCGCCGCCGAAATTCCGAGTGCGAGTACGCGCCGGGTGTCGAGTGGGTCGATGATCCCGTCGTCCCAGAGGCGCGCCGTCGAGTAGTACGGGTTGCCCTCCGCCTCATATTTCTCGCGTATTTCGGCGGGATCCGCGTCGCCAACCATCGAGAGGACGGTGGCTGCCTGCTCGCCGCCCATCACCGAGATGCGCGCGTTCGGCCACATCCAGAGCTGGCGCGGGGAGTAGGCACGCCCGCACATCCCGTAGTTTCCCGCGCCGAACGAGCCGCCGGTGACCACGGTGAACTTCGGCACGTCGGCGCACGCGACCGCCATCACGAGCTTCGCGCCGTCCCGGGCAATCCCGCCGGCCTCGTACTCCTTGCCGACCATGAATCCCGTGATGTTCTGCAGAAAGATCAGCGGTAGCTGACGCTTGCACGCGAGCTCGATGAAGTGTGCGCCCTTTTGTGAGCTCTCCGCGAAGAGCACGCCGTTGTTCGCAAGGATTCCGACCGGATAGCCCTCGAGGTGCGCCCAGCCGCAGACGAGTGTCTCGCCGTACAGCGCCTTGAACTCGTCGAAGCGTGAACCGTCGACGATGCGGGCGATGATCTCCCGCGCATCCATTTGCGTGCGGTGGTCGTCCGGGATCAGTCCGTAGAGATCGGACGGATCGACCGACGGCGCCTCGGGCCTCGCGCGCGTCCAGGGCGGCGCCGGCTTCCGGGCATGGGCGTTCGCGACGATCCGACGCGCGATCGCGAGCGCATGCTCGTCACTCGTCGCGTAGTGGTCGGCGACGCCGGACTGGCGTGTGTGCACGTCGGCGCCTCCGAGCTCTTCCGCGGTGACGTCCTGCCCGGTGGCGGCCTTCACGAGCGGCGGGCCACCGATGAAGATCGTTCCGGTGCCGGCGACGATCACCGTCTCGTCGCTCATCGCGGGGACGTAGGCGCCGCCCGCCGTGCACGAGCCCATCACGACCGCGATCTGCGGGATTCCCTGGGCCGACATGCGCGCCTGGTTGTAGAAGATCCGCCCGAAATGTTCGCGGTCGGGGAAGACGTCTGCCTGCAGCGGTAGGAATGCACCGCCCGAGTCGACGAGGTAGAGGCAGGGCAGGGCGTTCTGCTCCGCCACTTCCTGTGCGCGCAGATGCTTCTTCACGGTGAGCGGAAAGTAGGAGCCGCCCTTCACCGTCGCGTCGTTCGCGACGATCATGCACTCGCGTCCCTCGACGACGCCGATACCCGTGACGATCCCGGCGCCCGGGGCCTGACCGTCGTACATCTCCCAGGCCGCGAGCGCGTTGAGCTCGAGGAAGGCGGTGCCGGAATCGACGAGCCGGTCGATCCGCTCACGCGCCAACAGCTTGCCCCGCGACCGGTGCCGCTCGACGGCCTGCTCACCGCCGCCGGAAGCGACAAGGGCCGTGCGGACGCGCAACTCCTGGAGGAGCGCCTCGATCCGCGCACTCCGGCGCGTGAAGTCGTCCGTGTGCTCGACCCGGCTCTGCAAAAGGGCCATCGACGGGAGCCTAACCGCGCCGTCGGGCACACTAGACAGCCTGTGAGTCGCAACCGCCTGATCCTCGTTGCTGCCGCCGTCGGTGCGGCCGGGCTTCTGGCTCTTGTCCTCGTCCTCCTCACCGGCAAGAGCACGAGCGCCACGCCGACGACGGCCGCGGCCGACACGACGGCCGCGGCTCCGATCGGTTCGCTCGCGGGAATCCCGCAGCAGGGCGACACGCTCGGCCGGGCCACCGCTCCCGCGACGTTGATCGTCTACGAGGACCCGCAGTGCCCGTACTGCCGGAACTGGAATGTCGGCACGCTGCCCACGATCGTCGAGCAGTACGTCCGCACCGGCCGGGTCAGGCTCATCTACCGCGGCGTCGTGGTCATCGGCCCCGACTCGGTACGCGGGTTGCGTGCGGCGTACGCGGCCGGCAAGCAGAACAAGCTCTGGAGCTTCGTCGATGCGCTCTATGCGCAACAGGGCGCCGAGAACAGCGGCTGGATCACAGACGCAGTGATCCTCGCGGCAGCGCGTGAGGCCGGCGCGAACGGCCGGGCGATCCTCAAGAGCATGGGCTCGGCGGCAGTGAATGCGGAGCTCGTCACCGCGCAGACGCAGGCGACGGCCGACAAGGTCCGCGGCACGCCGACCTTCGTGATCGAGCGGCCTCCGGCGCGATCGAAACAGCTCAACGTGCCGGGGCTCGACGCGGCTTCGTTCGTTCCGTCGCTCGCGGCCGCACTCCAGTAGTGCGCCTGCGCCGCGCGATCGCGGGCGCCGCCGTCGTCGGCGGTGCGATCGCCGCGTATCTGACCGTCATCCATTACGCGCATGTCTCTCCGATCTGCACGACGGGCGGGTGCGAGCAGGTGCAGCAGTCGAGTTATTCGAAGGCCGCCGGGATCCCGGTTGCCGTGCTCGGCCTCGCCGCCTACGCAGCCGTGCTCGTCACGGCGGCCCTCCGCGGCGTTCCCGCCGCGCTCGCGGGCGCTGTAATCGCACTGACCGGGGCTGGGTTCAGCGGCTACCTGCTCTGGGCGCAGATCGCGCGGATCGACGCGATCTGCCAGTGGTGCGTCGGAAACGACATCGTGATCGCAGTTGTTGCAGTGCTCTGTGTGACGCGGGTGCTGACTGAACCGGAGCGGGCATGACGAGACGCGGTGCGTTGCTCTTCGCGTCGATGTGCGTGATCTGGGGGATTCCGTACCTCCTGATCCGCGTCGCGGTGCGCGAGCTCGCTCCCGTGACGCTCGTGTTCTTGCGGACGGGAATCGCCGCGCTGGTCCTCGCGCCTGTCGCTGCGTTCCGCGGTGAGCTGCGGCCCCTCGTCCGTCACTGGCGGCCGCTGCTTGCCTACACCGCGGTCGAAGTTGCGATCCCGTGGGTGCTGCTCGCCCGTGCCGAGACGAAGCTGACGAGCTCGCTGACCGGCCTGCTGATCGCGGCCGTGCCACTCGTCGGCGCGCTGATCGTCACGCTGACCGGCGACCGCGAACGCCAGGGCGGCCGACGCTGGGTCGGCCTGCTCGTGGGCATCGCCGGTGTCGCCGCGATCGTCGGACTGAACCTCGGCGAGATCGACGTCGTTGCACTGGTCGAAATCGGATTCGTCGCAGTGGGATATGCCGTCGGCCCGATCATCCTCTCGCGCTCGATGAGTGATCTGCCGGCCTACGGCGTCGTCGCAGCCTCACTGCTCCTCTCCGCGATCGTCTATGCGCCGTTCGCTGCCGCCAACTGGCCGTCGCAGCTGCCCTCCGCGCACGTAGTCGAGTCGGTTCTCGGCCTCGCGATCATCTGCACCGCGCTCGCCTTTCTCGTTTTCTTCGCGCTGATCGCCGAGGTCGGCCCGGTGCGCGCGACAGTGATCACCTACATCAACCCGGCGGTTGCGGCGATTCTCGGCGTGACCCTCCTGAACGAGCATCTGACGACGGGCATGGTGGTCGGATTCGCGCTCGTGCTCGCCGGCTCCGTGCTGGCGACGGGCCGCAGCCCCGTGGCAATTCCCGAGCCGTAACGCTGATTGCCCATTTGGGATGAGAGCGGTGCTCGAGCGGCGTCCGCTGGCGAAAGTTTTTTCATCCCCCCATGTGACACCCCGCGCGGGGCGCCGGTGCACGGAGAGCAGCACCGGCGCCCCGCGTTTCTGCGATATCACCCGGCTCGGGAACGGTGGGTGCAAGACGCCGCGCGGCGCGATATCAGGCGGTTTCCGACTCCGTTTTCTCTGTTGCATGGTCGGGCAACACATGTGCAGTCCGGCGGTTGGTTCCCGGCTTGACAACCGCTCCGTGCGGCCGCTACTGATCCGCCACAGTCATTCGTTCACGCGAGGGGGAACATGTTCAAGATCGTCATCGGAGTGCTCGCCGCGAGTGCGCTGCTCGCCGTCGCCGGTTGCGGCGGGAAGAGCGAGGCCGAGAAGGAGAAGGAGGCCGCAGCGGCCTCGGCGGGCAGCGGTCGCGGCACGATCACGTGCGCAGGGTCCGCCACGTCGGACCCGAGCGGACTGCCGGCCGGTTTCCCGCAGCTTGATGCCGTCATCTACGTCAAGGCGACGAAGAGCGGCCCGACCGCGATCGTCGACGGGTTCAGCAACGAGAGCCTCGAAGGCATGTTTGTCGAGTACAAGGATCGGATCAACGAGGCCGGCTACAAGGTCGAGTTCTCGGAGCTCGAGAAGGATCGCGGCGACGCAGAAGTCGCCTACAAGACGTCCGGCGCCAACGCGACCGAGGGGATCGTCGCTCTGCGCGGCGGCGAGTCCTGCGCGAACGGCCACGTCTCGGTTCACATCACGAACCGTCCCGCCGGCTGACGGGGACGCAGGCCCACCTCCACCGCTCCTCCCTGAACGCTGCGGTGGAGGTGGTGCCTAGTTGCCCGGCAGCACGCTGACGATGCCCAGTGCGACAACCGTGAACGCGATCAGTGCCGTCGTCGCCCACGCGGCGCACATGCTGACCTTTCCGATCCTGAGTTCGCCCATGAGTGAGGCATCGCGCGAGAGGTGCACGATCATCGCGAGGAGCGGCACGAGCATCACGGCGTTCACGGCCTGCGTCAGGAACAGGATTGGCACGAGCGGAGCCCCGGGAATGAGCACGATCCCGGCGCCGGTTGCGGTCATCGCGATGAACGTCGCGAAGAAGATGGGGTCGGTACGGAGATTGCCGTCGACCCTTCCTTCCTTGCCGTAGGCCTCCGCCACGGAGTACGAGGTCGACAGCGGGAGGATCGCCGCCGCCAGCAGGCCGGCCCCGACGAGGCCGACGGCAAACAGGGTCGATGCCAGGTGACCCGCGAGGGGCGCCAGGGCGACCGCTGCGTTCGATGCGTCCTCGATGTGCGTGTGGGTGCGATAGAGCGTCTCGGCGCACGCCACGACGACGAAGAAGCCGATCACGCCGGTTGCGAGCGCACCACCGACCACGTCGATGCGCTCGAACTTCCAGTCGCTCGGCTTCAGCTTCTTGTCGACAGCGTAGGACTGGACGAAAGCCAGTCCCCAGGGAGCGAGTGTGGTCCCGAGTGTGGCCGTCGCGACCAGGATGGCGTGGCGCTGGAAGGGAAGATCGGGGACGACCAGTCCGCGCGCCGCCTGACCCCAGTGAGGGTGGGAGAGGATGCCCGACACGATGTAGGTGAGGAAGACCGAGGAGATGACGAGCAGCACGATCTCCACGCGGTGGAAGCTGCCGAAGAGGACGAGCGTTGTCACGGCGACAGTCGCCACAGGAACGCTCACGTAGCGTGAAACCCCACCGATCTCGAGGCCGGCGGCGATGCCGGCCATCTCCGCGGCGGTCGTTCCTAGATTCGCGACGATCAGGAAGCCGGCGGACGAGAAGCCGGCCTTCACGCCGTACTGAAAGCGGATCACGCTGACGAGGCCTTTCCCGGTCGCGATCCCGAGGCGGACCGCAAGGTCATGGAAGAGGACGAGCGCGGCCGTTGAGACCAGCAGCGTCCAGAGCAGCCGGTAGCCGAAATCGGCGCCGAGGATCGAGTACGTGGTGATTCCGGCGGGATCGTCGTCGGAGAGGCCCGCGAGGACCCCCGGCCCGACGACCGCCAGCAGAGCGAGCAAGGGGCCGCGCTCGCGCGCCCAGAGGCGGCCGGAACGCATTCGGCGACGGCGACGCGGCAGGCGGGGAGGCCCGGTCACACGCAATACGCTATTCCTGAGGAGCGTGCACCGATCTCCGTAGTTCCCCGCAAGCTCCCGGCGGATCGCGGCGGATGCCATCCGGGCGTCAACCCGCAAGGGTGGGCGCATGATCGCCATCGAGGCACGGGAGGACGTGGTCCTGCAGGACGGCTCGACGCTGCGCCTGCGTCCGACGGTCCTCGCCGACGAAGCCGCTCTGATCGACTTTTTCGGAGGGTTGTCCGCGGAGAGCCTCCACCTGCGTTTCCAGGGCGGGGTCAGCGTCGACCACCGGCTGGTCGCCCGCTTCTTGCAGAGCGACAGCGAGAGCCTCTCGCTGATCGGCGAGCTCGCGGACGCCGAAGGAACGCTGCGTGTTGTCGCCCTCGGAACCTACGTGCGTCTCCGGGATCGTTCACGTGCCGAAGTTGCGTTCGTGGTCGCGGACGGCCTCCAGCGCCGAGGCATCGGCAGCAGGTTGCTCGAGCGGCTCGCCGCACACGCCCGCATCGAAAGCATCGAGCGTTTCGTCGCCCAGGTGCTTCCGGAGAACGCTTCGATGCTGGGCGTCTTCGGAGATACCGGATTCGAAGTCACACGCCGGCTCCTCGCCGGCGTCGTCGAGGTCGAGTTCGACATCCGTTCGTCCGCTGTCGTGCTCGACCGCATCGCGCAGCGCGACCACTCCGCCGTAGCTGCATCGCTGACGCCGTTCTTCCGGCCGCGTTCGGTGGCCGTGATCGGTGCCTCGGCGCGGCGCGGCACGATCGGGGGAGAGCTCTTCCGCAACGTGATCGCCGCCGACTTCGACGGCGCGGCGTATCCGGTCAACACCAAGGGCGACCCCGTGGGTGGCGTTCCGGGCTACCGCTCGGTGGAGGACATCCCGGCGCCGATCGACCTCGCGGTGATCTGTGTGCCGGGCGAGCACGTCTTCGCAGCGGCCGAGAGTGCGCTGCGGGGAGGCGTACGCGCCTTGTGCGTAATCTCGGCGGGCTTCGCCGAGACGAGCTCCGCAGGGCTCGAGCGGCAAGAGCAGCTGCTCGCCCTCGTTCGCGCGCATGGCGCCCGGATGATCGGCCCGAATTGCCTCGGCGTCGCTTCGACGGCACGACGCCTGAACGCGACGTTCGCGCGCCGCGCGTTCCCGTCCGGCCGCGTCGCGTTTTCGTCGCAGAGCGGCGCGCTCGGCCTCGCTCTCCTCGAGCAGGCAGATGCGCGCGGTCTCGGGTTGTCCGCGTTCGCGTCGATCGGCAACAAGGCGGATGTCTCCTCGAACGACCTGCTCGAATACTGGGAAGACGATCCCGAGACGGATGTCGTGCTGCTCTACCTCGAGTCGTTCGGCAATCCCCGCAAGTTCGGCCGGGTCGCCGGGCGCGTCGCCCGCTCGAAGCCGATCCTCGCGATGAGGAGCGGCACGAGCAGCGCGGGCGCACGAGCCGCTGCATCGCATACGGCGGCGCTCGCAGGCTCGGATGCGGTCGTCGATGCCCTGTTCCGGCAGGCCGGGGTCCTACGCGCCTCGACCTTGCAGGAGCTGCTCGACACCGCGGTGGTGCTGACTGCGCTCCCCGCGCCGGCCGGCAATCGCGTGGCGGTGCTGACCAACGCCGGTGGTCTCGGAATCCTCTGCGCGGACGCATGTGAAGCGCAAAACCTGGTTCTGCCCGAGCTCACCGCGGAGACGTTGTTCGCCCTGTCCGCGGTCGCGCCGCCCGAGGCGAGCCTCTCCAATCCGATCGATTTGCTCGGCTCGGCGAACGCTGGGTTGTACGAGAAAGTGCTGCCGCTGGTCCTGGCCGATCCGAACGTCGATTCCGTGATCGCGTTGTTCGTTCCGCCTGTCGTCGAGAATGCGCGCGCCGTGGAGGACGTCCTGGCGCGGCACGCACGCTCATCGGACAAGCCGTTGCTCTCGGTCGTGTTGAGCGCCGACGGCTCCGCGCACGGCGGCTTCGAGTATCCGGAATCTGCCGCCCGGGCGCTCGGGCTCGCCGCACAGCGCGCCGCCTGGCTGCGCCGCCCCGTCGGAACCGTGCCGGACGTAAGCGTCGATGTCGTCGCCGGCCGCGCGATCGTCGACGCTGCACCCGAAGGCTGGCTGGAGCCCGACGCCGCGCACGCGCTGCTCACTGCGTACGGCATCCCGCTCGTCGCAGAGCGACATGCGGATACGCCGAGTGAAGCTGCCACGGCGGCGATCGAGCTCGGGTTGCCCGTCGTGGTGAAGACGGCGGCAGCCGGGGCGCACAAGACCGAGACGGGCGGTGTCGCGCTCGACCTTCGCACCGCTGCCGAGGTCGAAGAAGTCGCGTCCCGCATGGGCGGCGCCGTGATCGTCCAGCAGTATCTGACCGAAGGCACCGAGCTCCTCGTCGGACTCGTGCAGGACCCGGTCTTCGGGCCGCTGGTCGCCTTCGGCCCGGGCGGCGTGCTCGCAGAGCTGATCGGGTCCGCGAACTTTGCGCTGGCTCCGATCACCGACGTCGATGCCGGCGAGTTGATCGGCACAGGGAAGGCTGCCAAGCTCGTCGACGGCTGGCGCGGCGCGCCGGCCGCCGATCGAGGTGCGTTGACCGATCTCTTGCACCGGCTCTCGCGGCTCGCCGTCGATCTCCCGGAGGTCTCCGAGCTCGACCTCAACCCGGTTCTCGGCCGCCAGGATGGCTGCGTCGCCGTCGACGCGCGCATCAGGATCACGCGCACTTCGCCTGTCACATCCCCGAAAACCTGGTGATTCTGCGACGATGTAGGGAGTGCCGACCGCTCACTCGATCCGCCTGCGCACGCTGATCGAGACCGGCCTGGCGATCAACTCGGAACTTTCGCTCGACGGCGTGCTCGAGCGGATCGTCGAGGCAGCCGCGCAAGTCACGGGCGCCCAGTACGCGGCGCTCGGGGTGATCGACCCGACGGGGACGACCCTCGAGCGCTTCATCACCCACGGGATCGACGCCGAGATGCGTGCGACGATCGGCGACCTTCCGACAGGGCGCGGCGTGCTCGGCGCGCTGATCACCGACGCCCGCACGCTGCGCCTGCAAGAGCTGGCAGAGGATCCGCGTTCGGTCGGATTCCCGCCGGGTCATCCGCCGATGAAGACGTTCCTCGGGACGCCGATCCTCCTGCGGGGCGTCGCCTACGGCAACCTTTACCTGACGGAGAAGGAAGGCGGCGCCGACTTCGACCAGGACGACGAGGAGTTGGTATCGCTCCTCTCCGCGCAGGCAGCTGTCGCGATCGAAAACGCGCGGCTCTACGAGTCTGCAACGACCTGGTCGAAGCAGCTGGAGTCCCTTCAGGAGATCAGCTCCGCCCTCGTCGGCGAGCTCGACCTGCCTCGGCTCCTCCAGCTCGTCGTTGAACGGCTCCGCGAGTTGATCGACGCGCGCCTCGTCGCGATTGCGCTTCCCGTCGCAGAAGGAATGCGCGTCGAGGCGATCGCAAGCGACGAGCCGACCGAATTGCTGCACGCGGTGTTCACACGCGCATCCAAGGCGGGCGCCGTTCTGGATCGTGGTCGAAGTGAGCGGGTGGATGCGGTGCTCGACGATCCCGAGGTCGTGCAGGACATCGCCCGTCAGTTCGGCGCGACGACGGGGCTCTACGTGCCGCTGCTGGCGCGCGACGGACCGATCGGCGTGGTCTTCGCGCACGACCGGCGCGGACGCGACCCGCGGTTCACGAACGCTGACCTGCGGGTCGCCGAGCACTTCGGGGAGCGTGCGTCGGTCGCGGTCGACCTGTCGCGCCGCGTGCGGCGCGACTCGCTGCGTCGCGTCATCGAAGGTCAGGAGCTCGAGCGCCGGCGGCTCGCGCGGGAGCTGCACGATGAAACGGGCCAGGCGCTGACGTCGGTGCTGCTCGGGCTGAAGGCGGTGGAGACCGCCGAGGACACGCCCGCTGCACTCGCGAGCCTGCGCGAGCTCGTCGTCGCGACGCTGCAGGACGTGCGGCGGCTCGCGGTCGAGCTGCGCCCGAAGGCGCTCGACGACTTCGGCCTCGTGCCTGCGGTCGAACGCCTGGCCGAGACGTTCACCGAGGCGACGGGCATCTCCGTCGATTTCGAGTCGCAGCTCGGCTTGGACCGCTTGCAGCCGGAGGTGGAGACGACGCTGTACCGGACCGTTCAGGAAGCGCTGACCAACATCGCGAAGCACGCCGGGGCCACCCGCGTGAGCGTGCTGCTCGTGCGGCGACCGGGGCTCGTGAACGCACTGATCGAGGATGACGGACACGGCTTTGACGCGGACGACGAAGCGCGCGGAGGGATGGGCCTCGCCGGGATGCGGGAGCGTCTGGCACTGCTCGACGGGCGCTTGACGATCGAGTCCAGGCGCGGGACCGGGTCAAGCCTCGTGGCAGAGGTGCCTCTCTCATGATTCGCATCGTGGTCGTCGACGATCACGCGGTCGTGCGCTCGGGACTCCGGCTCTTGCTCGACGCCGAGGGCGACATGGAAGTTGTCGGGGAAGCGGGGAACGCACGCGATGCGATCTTCGAGGTGCGGGCTGCGAAGCCCGACGTCGTTCTGCTCGACGTCGTGATGCCCGGCGAGAGTGGGATCGAGGCGTTGCCCCAGGTGTTGCATGAAGCGCCCGGAGCGAAGGTGTTGGTCCTGTCGATGCAGGATGACCCGAACTACGTGCGAGAAGCCTTCGCCGCCGGCGCAAGCGGCTATGTGCTCAAAGAAGCGGTCGACGCGGAGGTGGTGGCCGCGATCCGCGAGGTCGCGGGGGGCAACCAGTACGTGCATCCCGCGCTCGGCGCCCGCATGGTCGCCGCGGACGCCGCGGCGCAGGCGGCCGCTGCTGCCGACCCGCTGTCCGACCGTGAGCGCGAGGTCTTGAAGATGCTCGCGCTCGGCCACACGAACCAGGAGATCGCCGAGGAGCTCTACATCTCGGTGCGCACGGCGGAAACCCACCGCGCGCACATCATGCGGAAGCTGCAGCTCTCGACGCGCGCGGAGCTCGTTCGCTACGCGATCGAGCACGGGCAACTCGACTAGCTAGAGGCTTGATGTGAAATGCCCGCGCACCCGCGGATGGTGGCTCAGACGCGGCGCAGCTCGACCCGGTTCGGGCTTGAACGTAGACCCCGCTATGCCCT
>JBKJQL010000138.1:0-15717 GCA_046594035.1 Gaiellaceae bacterium | reverse complement strand
GACGAGCTATCGCTGATTCCCGCGAGCGTGGGCACGTGGGGGCCGTTTCTCTTCGTGAATCCCGACCCCGACGCGGTCTCACTCGAGGAGCACCTGGGCGACCTTCCCGAGCTCCTGGCGCGCGCGATCGACATCGGCGGGCTCGTGTTCCACTCGCGCGTCGCGTTCGGCGCGAACGCGAACTGGAAGCTCGTGGTCGAGAACTTTCTCGAGTGCTACCACTGCGCGACGGCGCATCCGGCGTTCAGTGACGAAGTCGATGTTCATCCCGACCGATACCTGCTCGAGACGCATCCGACATTCAACGCGCAGTTTTGCCGTGCGAGGGCGACGGGCGATCAAGGGCAGTTCCATCTGCTCTACCCGAACACCGGCGTCAACGTCTTCCCCGGTCCGGGCAACCTGTCGATCGGACCGATCGTCCCCGCAGGGACCGGACGCACGGAGCGCTATCTCGACTACTTCTTCGCGCCCGATGTCGACCAGGAGTGGCTACGAGAGTTCTTCGCCTTCGACGACCAGGTCGGCAAGGAGGACACGGTCCTCGTCGAGTCGGTGCATCGCGGCATGGCGTCGGGTCTCGCCGACCGTGGGCACCTGCTCCTGAACGCGGAACCGCTGCTCGCGGCGTTCCAGCACTGGCTGTCCGAGCGGCTCGAGACTTAGAGACGCACGTACAGGGTCTCGCCGTCGAGCTCGATCGAGCCGCCGAGCTCCTCGATCACGATGCGGGCGACGAGCGATCCGAGGTCACGGAACGACTCGCCCAGCACGACCGGGCCGGCATCGGCGGTGATCGGCGAGAGCGCCAACTCGCGAGCGTTCACACGCCACGTCATCCGCTCGGCCGGCCCGAAGCGCGCCGCCGCAATCGCCAGTGAGCGCAGTGCGCGTTCGACCGACTCCGGCTCCGTCTCGATCGTCTCGCCCTTGCCCTCCGTGACGACGCGCTCGTCGTCCGTCGTTGCGAGCTCGAGCGTGTCGGCCTCCCGAAGCCCCGGCTCCCAGCGGCCGCCCTCGATCCGTGCCGCGACGCCGACCTCGTCGAGCATCCCGGTCAGCTGCTCGGAAGCCTCCTCGATCATCCCGAGGAAGCGCATCGTGCGCTCGTCGAGATCTCCGGCGCGCGTCAGCGTCCGGGCAAAGCCATAGATGGTCGCCAGCGGCGTGCGCAGGTCGTGGCACGCGAGCGAAACTACGCGGGGGAATCTCTCTTCAGCCATCGTCGCGCTACGGTTCTACCCGATGGCCGAAACTCGGAACAGTCCCATCGCAGACCTGCAAGCCTCGGCCCCCGAGATCCAGCTCGGCCTGACGCGCGCCGGGGTCACCGGAGTCCAGAAGGCGATCCGGATCCGGCACGACGGCCGCGAGAAGACCTTCGCCGCAGAGATCTCCTGCACGGTGGATCTCGACCCCAGGCAAAAGGGCGTCCACATGTCCCGCTTTGCTGAGTCTTTCAATGCAGCACTCTTCGGCGAGGCGATCGACACCGTCGTGATCGGGGAGGCATTCCTGGTCGAGACACTCGCCGAGCACATCGCACGGCACATCGTCGAGCGCCAGCACGCGCTTCGCGCCGAGGTCCGGATCGAGGCCCAGTACCCCCTGGAGCGACGGACGCCGGTCACCGACCTCCCGACCCAGGAAATCGCGACGCTGATCGGGATCGCGGCAGCCTCGCCCGAAGGCGTGCGCCGGGTCGTGGGTGTCGAGGCGTGGGGCATCAACGCATGCCCCTGCGCCCAGGGCCTCGTTCGGGGCGCCGCGAGCGACCGCCTGCTCGAGGCCGGCTTCGAGGGCGCCGACATCGACCGCATTCTCGACCTCGTCCCGCTCGCCACCCACAACCAGCGCGGCAAAGGGACGCTCCTCGTCGGAACGAACAGCGAGATCAACGCGGAGCATCTGGTCGAGATCGTCGAGCAGTCGATGAGCTCCCCCGTCTACGAGCTGCTCAAGCGACCCGACGAGCTCTTCGTGGTCGAGCACGCGCACCTCCAGCCCCGCTTCGTCGAGGACTCGGTGCGCCATGCGCTGAAGGCCGTCCTCGACCGCTACCCCGGCCTCGACGACGAGGACTTCGTCCACTCGCGCCAGCTCAACCTGGAGACGATCCACCGCCACGACGTCCTCGCCGAGCGGAGCGGGACGGTCGGAGAATTGCGCCGCGACCTGGCCGGAGCGGCAGCGTCCCGGCACACAGAACTACGGGAATGGGTCCAGCGACCCATTGACTGACGCGTCACTTTCGGCATAAGTTCGCCCTGGGAGTAGTCACGTCCGGGCGGATGGGTCACTAGGCCGGCCCTCTCCCACTTGAACGGGCGGACGGTGAGGTTCTCGATCGACGCGGCGCGCCGCAGTCGGGACGACCGGCCGCTTCGGCGGGCCCCTCCTCTTAGCGACGGCGGAACGTCGCGCGGACGGACAGCGCAGATTCCGTCGCGGGCCGGCAGACCGGCTGGTTGCCCTTGCACCCGCCGCCCCAGCCGGCGAACTTCCAGCCCTTCGCCGGCACCGCGCGCAGCACGACCGGGTCGCCGGCCGGGAAGGCCTTCGTGCAGACCGGCGTGCAGCGCACCGTGCCGCGCCCTACCGTCGTGACCTTCAACGGGATCGCGAGCGGCCCGAACACCGCAGTGACGGCCTGCGCGGCCGTCAGGAGGATGTCGCAGCTGCTGTTCCCAAGGCAGGCACCCGTCCAACGCACGAACCGCAATCCCGTTCCCGGCGTTGCCGCGAGCGTCACGGAGGTTCCCTGATCCCACAGCGTCGTGCAGGCGACGTTGCAGTCGAGACCTGGCAGATCGCTCGACACACTCCCTGCTCCGACCATCGCCACCGAAAGCGGCACCTGCGGTGTGTCGAGGTGGCTCAGCCACACTGAATCCTGAAGGTCGTCCCACGTCCCGCTGTGGCCGTAGTAGTCGTCGTGGTTCACGTCGAGCACCTGCTCCAGCAGCGGACGGCCGTCCGTGTACGGAGAAAGGATGTCGACGAACTGGGCGTCGCACGGGTGGCCCGAATCGCCCGAACACGGGTGCGGTGCCCCGGCCGGCAAGGCACCCAACGAGTGGATGAGCTCGTGCGCCCCGACCTGATCAGCCGGCACGCCCGGACATCCGGCGAGCCAGACGACGGCGTACCCAGGCCCGCCGTTGAAGTCTCCGCCACCCGTCCCGCAGACGTTCGTCTGCACGGCCGGACCGTCGTAGTAGACGAAGTACTTCTTGTACGAGCTCGAGAAGCCCGCCGACTGGAGATCGCGCGCGACGCGATCGAAGGAGGAGCTCGCGCCGCGCAGCGATGCGGCTGCGTCGGGCAGACGCACGAACGAGATGTCGAGACAGGCGCCGGCCGGGAACAGCGCCTGATCGAAGCGAGGCCGACGCGTCGGATCCTGGCCCGTCCACCAGGCGGTCATCGATGCGATGTCGTCGGCGAGCTTGTTCGCGACCGCCGGGAAGTTGTCCGCGCCATCGGCCGGGACGACCACCACCGGATGCACCTGCTGGCCCGTCGTGATGTCGGGTCGGTCGACGCCCACCTCGCCGGTGCCACACCACCCGGCCGCGAGCGCACCGGGAGCAAGCCAGAGTGTCGATCCGGCGACGACGAGCGCGGCGAGCTTACGCACTGGCCTGAGAGCGCCTGAGCTGGAAGCGGCTCTCGGTACCGGCGCGGAGCCGGCGAAGGTTGCCGCGGTGCAGGAAGAGGATCCCTGCAGCAGCAGCGATGCCGAAGAGGACGACGGAAAGCGGTTTGTTGTAGGTGAACGCGAACACCGGCAATGCAATCCCGCCGGCGATCGACGCAATCGACGCGTACCGGAAGAGCAGGAAGATCGCGAGCCAGACGACACCGGCGCTGATCGCCACCCAGAACGCCACGCCGAAGAACACGCCGCCGCACGTCGCGACCATCTTCCCGCCCTTCTCGAAGCGGAGGAAGATCGGCCGCCAGTGCCCGAGCATCGCGGCGGCTCCCGCCACGATCCCAGCGAGGTGCGAGACGAAGAGCACCCCGAGCATCGCCGGGACGAAGCCCTTGAGGACGTCCAGCAGGACGACCGGAACGCCGAGCCAGCGGCCGTAGGTGCGCCAGACGTTCGTGGCGCCGATGTTCCCGGAACCGACCTTGCGGATGTTCTCGTGCTTGATGAGCCGCACCAGCCAGTACCCCCATGGGCACGAGCCCAGGAGATAGCCGAGGACAACGAGCCCGAGGAACGCCATCAGCGCCTCAGGGTAGCCATGGTTTCGGGAAGTCGCCTACGGACGAATGCCGTACTTCTGGGCCCAGTCGCTCACGACGTCGTAATCGAGATTGTTGAAGAACGCGTCGATGTACCCGGCGCGGTCGGTCCCGAAATCGATGAAGTACGCGTGCTCGTACACGTCGAGGGCGACGAGGGGCGTCGCGTTCCACACGGGGAACGTGTTCTGCGCGTCGCCCAGGTAGTTGAAGGGTCGCCCTTCGTCCCAGTCGTAGGCCGTCCAGGCCCAGCCGCGGCCGCCCATCCCGGTCGCCTTGAGATCGGCCTTCCAGTCGGCGGCGGAGCCGAAGTCGCGCTTGACGAGGTCGCCGAAAATGCCGCTCGGATCGCCGCCGTGGCCGCCGAGGTGCTCGAAGTAGATCTCGTGATTCTTGATCCCGCCGATCGCGAAGGAGTAGTCGACCTTCAGGGAGCGGAAGTCGGAATACACCTGGTTGGCGCTCGCCAGGTCGACCTCTGCCAGCTTCCCGAGGATCTCGTTCCGCTTGCTCACGTACCCCTGGTACAGCTTGTAATGCGCTTCGACGGTCTCGCGCGAAATGCCGTCCAGCTCATAGAGCGCCGGCTTCAGTTCGCGCGGTGTGATCTCCTCGTGGTTATAGGCAAGCGCCATGTCTCTCCTCTACAGGCTTAACGGGTGCGGCGCGGAGCATATCCTCCACGGGAAGAAGCCATCCGAAGGAGAAGGTGCACATGCCCTACGAACTCCCCTCGCTTCCCTATGACTACAACGCGCTGGAGCCCACGATCGACGAGCAGACGATGCGGATCCATCATGGGAAGCACCACCAGGCCTACGTCGACAACCTGAACAAGGCCGTCGAAGGCACCGAGTTCGACGGCCGCCCGATCGAGCAGCTGCTCGGAGCGCTGCTTGACACCGTCCCCGAAGACAAGCAGGCAGCCGTTCGCAACAACGGCGGGGGGCACGCGAACCACTCACTCTTCTGGCAGATCATGAAGCCGGGTGGCGGCGGAGCACCGAGCGGCGACCTCGGCGACGCGATCAACGATCTCTGGGGCGACGCCGACAAGCTGAAGGCCGCGATGAACGACAACGGTGTGAAGCGCTTCGGCTCCGGCTGGTCGTGGCTCGCCTGGGACGGCACTGCCCTCTCGATCTATTCGACGCCGAATCAGGACAGCCCGCTGATGCAAGACGACGTGCCGCTGCTCGGCATCGACGTCTGGGAGCACGCGTACTACCTCAACTACCAGAACAGGCGCCCCGATTACCTGGGCGCCTGGTGGGACGTCGTCAACTGGGACGAGGTCGGTCGGCGGTTCGACGAAGCGCGCGCGAGCTAGAGCTAGAGCGCGCGCGAGCCAGAGCTCGCGCGCGCTTCGCGCGCTCCTTAGGTGAGCTGGCGGTACTTGACGGTCGGGCCGATCGCGCCGAGGAAACCGGAGCCGGCCTGGTTGACGGACATGGTCACGCGGAGCTGATTCAGACCTTTCGGCAACCGGTAGACCACCTTCGCCGAGGACTTCGAGTTGAGGATCACCTTCTTGATCGTCACCCATTGGCCCGTCAACGTGTTGAGACGCTGGAACTGGACGGCCTTGCCGGCAAACGACACGCCCCCGGCGGCGTGGATGATCCACCCGTTGTTGCGGCCGAGCGTCACCTTCGGCTGCACCTGGATCGAGGTCGGCGTCGCGTATGCGCCCTTCCAGGTCGCCTGGTAGCTCGTCGCGATCTGCGGCGAGACGATGAAGCTGAACGTGCCGCCGGCGGCCGTCAGCACCGTCGCGCGCTGGATCAGGTTCGGCTGCGGGTACGGCTGGTAGTAGATCGTCACTGCCTCGCCGCTCTTGTGGTTCGAGACGACGCCGCTGAGCGTTGCCTTGTCGCCGTAGACGATGTACTGCGAAGACGCCGCGAAGGTGAGCGTCGGCGGGGCGCCGTTGACCTTGATCGAGCCGGTCAGCTTCGGATGCAGCTCATCCTTGTACGTGTAGGTGCCCGCAGCATTGAAGGTGAACGAGTACTTCTGGTTCTTCCTCAAGATCGGCGAGACGAACTGACCCTTGCCGGCCAGGACCTGGTGGGTCGTGTTGTCCTTGTTGACCCAGGTGACGGTGTCACCCTCCGTGATCGTCGTCGACTTCGGCGAGAAGCCCGACCCGAAGATGTTGATCGTCTTGGTTGCTGCGCCGGCCGGCCCTGCGACTGCGAGGGCCGCGACCGCCGCGAGCGCGAGAATCAGCTTGCGCATCGTGTGCGTACCTGCTTTCAGAGTTGATTGAGAGCGTTGTCCCCGCCGACGGTGAACTCGATGCACGAAGCGGCTCTGTTTTACTCCCAACGACCATGCCCTTACGGACTCCTCACATGCGCTGCCTGCTCACCGGTGGCACGGGAAAGCTGGGCGCCGCACTGGCCGCCGGCCTGCGCGAGCAGGGGTGGCAGGTGGTCGCCGCCGGGTCATCCGACGCAGATCTCACCTCGGCGGAGGGTGCCCGCGCGCTCGTCGCGTGGGCGGCGGAGGAGCTCGGCGGGCTCGACGTCGTGATCAACGGCGCCGGCGCGGGCTTCCGCGTGCAGCCCCTCGAGGACGTGACGGAGGCCGACTGGGACGCCGCCTTCGACGTGACGGCAAAGGGGACGTTCTTCGTCTCGCAGGCCGCCGCGCCGCACCTCAAGAAGTCGAAGGGGCTCCTGCTGATCATCGAGGACGTCGCGGCAGAGCTGGCTTGGACGAACCTCGCGCCGCACGCCGCGGCGAAGGCGGCCCAGGCACAGCTGACCAGGATCTTCGCCAAGGCGCTCGCGCCCGACGTCCGCGTCTGCGGCATCGCACCGGGGCCTGTGGCCGTAGCGCCCGAGGACGTCGAGGGCAGGGCGGCGCGCACCCTGCTCGGACGGGTGGGCGAGCCGCAGGACGTGCTCGACGCGATTCTCTATCTCGCCTCGGCGGACTACGTCACGGGCACGACGCTCGTGGTCGACGGCGGCCGGCGGCTCCGCTAGAAACTGCCGAGCACGTGCGGCAAGAGGTACGACGAGCCATACACGACGAGCGGCAACTGCTCACGCTTCGCGCACTGCAATGCTGCCTCGAACGCAAGGCCGGGCTCAGCGACGGTGTCGGTCTCGATCCCGGCACGTGCGAGGACTACGCCGAGCTCGCCGGCGTCGAACGACCTGCCCGACCACGCTTCCGTAACGAACACGCGCCTGGCTTCGGCGAGCGATGCAGCGAGCGCGTCGGCCGGCCGGTCGCTCGAGATCGACACCAGCGCGACATACCGGGGCGGCAGTAGCGCACTCAGCTCGTCCCAGCCCTGTGGATTGTGGGCCGCGTCCACGAGCACGTCGACGCCGTCGATGTCGAGACGCTGCATGCGCCCCGGCACACCGTCTGCGGCGACCTCGTCGGGGACGACACCGACCGCGAACGGTGCGTTGCGCAGGGCAGACAGCGCGAGCGCGGCATTGCGCTCGAGAAACGATCCTTCGAGACCGGCAACATGCAAGCGGAGGCGATTGCGAGCGGCGATGGACGTTGCTTCGCGCGACAGCGCGGCAGGGAGCTCGGCGGAGACGACGGTGGCACCGGTGCGCGCAACGCCGAGCTTCTCGCGCAGCACTTCGACTTCCGAGTCGCCGAGCAGCTCCTGGTGGTCGAGCCCGATGCTCGTCAGCACGACGAGCGGTGCGGCGACGAGTCGCGTCGTGTCCAGTCGTCCGCCGATTCCCGCCTCGTAGATCGCAACGTCCACGTGCTCCTCCGCAAAAATCGTCGCGGCCGCCAGCGTGACGAGGTCGAAGAAGCGAAGGCCGGCGATATCGCGAGCCAGGCGGTGAAGCGGCTCGAGCTCGGCCAGCAACCGCTCGTCCGCGACCGGCTCGCCATCGATCGCAATTCGCTCTCCCCACCTGCGAATGTGCGGCGACGTCGTCAGCCCGGTCCGAAGACCCGCTGCGCGAAGGACACGCTCGAGGAAAACCGCAGTGCTCGTCTTGCCGTTCGTGCCGACGACGACGATCGAGCGCTCGGTGAACTGGGTCGAGGCTGCGGCGTGCAGCGCCTCGACCGCCGATAGGTCCTGCCTCGGCACGCGTCCGGGATATGCCGCCACGATCTCGCGGATCCGGAGATCTGCCGGAGCAGGAACGAACGCGGTCACCGACACGGTCTCGTACAGTAACCCCGTGTCCCTGCCGGCTCGTAAAAACCAGTGCGCGGCGCGGAACGTAGAACTGTTGTGGCTTTCGCGATCCCACTCCGTACGATGCGAGCCGTGACGAGCGACGGCGAGCTCATACAGCGCGCGGCGACGGGAGACCGCTCTGCGTTCGAGGATCTCTACCAACGCTACGCGCGTCCGGTCTTCGGGCTGGCACTGCGCCGCCTCGGCGACCGCGGCCGCGCGGAGGATGCGGTGCAGGAGACGTTCGCCTCGATCTGGCGCTCGGCCGCGTCGTACAAACCGGACCGCGGGCCCGGCGCCCCTTGGCTCTACGCCGTCGCACGGAACGCGATCGTCGACCGTGCACGCTCGCGCACCGAGATCCCGTCCGACATTCCCGACGAGGCCGCCGGCGAGCCCGGCCCCGGGGATCGCGTGGAGCAGGGATGGATCGCCTGGCGTGTGCACCGCGCGCTCGAAGAACTGCCCGAGCGCGAACGCGAAGTGCTCGCGCTCGCCTACTGGAGTGGCCTCTCGCAGAGCGAAGTCGCAGAGTTCCTCGGCATTCCCCTCGGTACCGTGAAGACGCGGACGCGGACGGCGCTTGCGAAGCTGTCCGAGATCCTGGGAGATGAGCTCGAATGAACCGCTTCGACGACCTGGTCGATCGCGAGGGCCTGGAGCCCGATGAGGAGTCGCGCCTGCGCCGGGTGCACGAACTGCTCGTGCAGGCCGGCCCGCCGCCGGATCTCCCACCCGCTCTCGAGCGTCCCCCAACCACACCTGCTGAGGCGGAGATCGTGCAGTTCCCGTTGCTGCCCCACCGCCGCTGGACGATCGCCGCGGTCGCTGCAATCGCGCTCGTCCTGCTCGCGTTCGGCGGCGGCTATCTCGTCGGCCACGGGAAGACGACGCCCACCACGTTCCCGACCAAGCGCGCGGTACCGATGCATGGTGTCAATGCACTCGCCGTGTTGCGGCTCGCTCCGAAGGACGGCGCAGGAAACTGGCCGATGCAACTAGAGGTCAACAACCTGCCAACGCAGAACGACCCGCGCGCGTATTACGAGCTCTGGCTGACCCGCAACGGGAAGCCGGTCGCGCCATGCGGCACGTTCCGCGTCAACGCTCGAACGACGACGGTGCGATTGTCGGTGCCATACGACTTCACGCGCTTCGACGGCTGGGTCGTGACACGCCAGGTGGCGAACGCGCACACGCCAGGCGCTGTCGTCTTGACGACGTAGAGGCTAGGGGAAGCGCCTCGTCCGACGGTACGTTTGAGCCTCTCATGAGGCGCATCCACTACTCCTGGATCATCGCCGCCGTCGGGTTGGTGACACTGATCACGGCGGCCGGGTTCCGGTCGACGACGGGCATCCTGATCGTCCCCCTGCAGGACGAGTTCGGCTGGAGCCGCGCGACGATCAGCTTCGCGGTCGCGATCAACCTCGTGATCTACGGGCTCGGTGGACCGTTCGCGGCTGCGTTCGTCGAGCGCTACGGGATGCGGCGGGTGATCACCGCCGCGGTGCTCGGCATCTCGATCGGCGCGGGGCTGAGCACCCTGATGACCCAGCCGTGGCAGCTCGACGTGCTCTGGGGCGTCGTCAATGCCGCAGCGACGGGCGCGATCTCGGTGCCGCTCGGCGCGATGATCGCGAACCGGTGGTTCGCGACTCGTCGCGGGCTGATCACGGGCCTGCTCACGGCCTCGAGCGCGACCGGTCAACTGATCTTCCTGCCGCTGCTCGCGTGGATCGTCACGCAGTGGGGATGGCGGTACGCGGCCGGGACCGCGGCGGCCGTCGCGCTCGTCGTCGTGCTGCCTCTCGTCTTGCTCTTCATGCGCGACCGCCCGTCGGACCTCGGTCTGGCCCCGTACGGCAGCACCGAGATCGAGCCGGCGCCCGTCGTCACCGGCAACCCCTTCGCAAGCGCGGTGCGCATCCTCGGTGCGGTGCGGCGCTCGCGCGCGTTCTGGCTCCTCGCCGGAAGCTTCTTCATCTGCGGGGCCTCGACGAACGGCCTGATCGGGACCCACCTGATCCCCGCCGCGATGGATCACGGCTTCGGTGAGGTCGCCGCCGCCTCGCTGCTCGCGACGATCGGCGTGTTCGATCTCGTCGGCACGCTCGCGTCGGGCTGGTTGACCGACCGCTACGACCCGCGGCTTCTGCTCGCCTGGTACTACGGCCTTCGCGGGCTCAGCCTGCTCGCGCTCCCCTACGTGTTCGGGTCGCCGCGCTTCGGGCTGATCCTTTTTGTCGTCTTCTACGGCCTCGATTGGGTGGCCACGGTGCCGCCGACCGTCGCACTCACGGCGGAGATCTTCGGGCGCGAGTCGGTCGGTGTCGTCTTCGGCTGGATCTTCGCCGCCCACATGTCGGGCGCAGCGGTCGCCGCATGGGGCGCCGGCGCAGCGCGGACGTGGTTCGGCGGCTACGGCTGGGCGTTCGGCACGTCGGGTTTGCTCTGCCTGTTCGCGGTCGGCCTGGTGAAGCAGATCACCCGCGGCCCCGAGGCCAGGCCCGTGCTTGGACCCGCTTAGAGGTCGAGCCGCAGGTCTTCTAAGTCGATGTCGCGCTGCACGCGGTGCATCACGTCCTCGGTGATCCTGCCCTCGTTGCGCAACTGGATCACGGCCTGGCGCTCCGCCTCCAGCAACTCGCGGCGTAGCCGCTGGTACTGCTGCGAGCGATCCTCGACACCGTCCTCATCGATGCCCTCGTAGCGCGCGCGGAAGCGGTTCGTGCGGAAACGGTATTGCGCGCGCGTGCGCTCGGCGGTGTCGTCGCGCACCCAGTCCTCGGCCTCGAGTTCCTCGAGTCGCGCGATCGCGGCCTCGGCACCCTTGATGCGCGCCTTTGCGTCCTCGCGATCGGCTCCGCCGTCGTCTTCCACATGCAACTGGCGGATCAGCCAGGGCAAGGTCAATCCCTGGCCGACCAGCGTGACGAGGATGACCGCGAACGTCAGGAACACGATCAGGTCGCGCTCGGGGAAGTTCGTCGGCAACGCGAGCGCCGCGGCGAGCGAGACGGCGCCGCGGATGCCCGCCCACGAGATGATCACCGGCGCCTGCCACGGCGGGTACGGGTCGTGCTCGCGGATGGTGCGGAAGAGCAGCCGCGGCACGTAGGTGAAGACCGGAACCCAGAGAATTCTCGTCACGATCACCACGGCGGACACGAGCGCCGCGTCCCCGATCAACGACCAGGTCGTGCGACCGGCGAGGCGGTCGAGGATCCCGCTCAACTGCAGGCCGACGAGCGCGAAGAGCAGCGCGTTGATGATGAACGTGAGGATCTCCCAGAATGCATTTCCGGAGAGGCGGGTGATCCCGTTCGTGAGCTGCGGCGTGTACCAGCCCATGTAGACGCCGATCGTCACGGCCGCCAGCACACCCGAGACGCCGATCGCGCTCGCAGGGAGGTATGCGAGGTAGCCGGAGATGAGCGCGATCGCCACCTCGGTCGGCGCGTCGTCGATGCGCCGGCGCACCTGGCGAACGACGTAGCCCACTGTGAGCCCGACGGCGATCCCGCCGACGACGTTGATGAGCAGGAGCCACGAGGCGTTCCAGAGCGAGAACGTTCCCGCGACGGCCGCGGCAACCGCTGTCTTGTAGAGCACCAGCGCAAGGCCGTCGTTGACGAGGCTCTCGCCTTCGATGATCGAGACGATCCGGCGCGGCGCCTTGACGCGCCGGATGATCTCGGTCGCCGCCAGGGCGTCCGTCGGCGAGACGATCGCTCCCAGCGTGAACGCCGAGGCCCACGAGAGACCGGCGACCGCTGCGTGGGCCAGCACGGCGACGGCGCAGGTCGTGACGGCGACGAGCCCGACCGACAGCAGCGAGATCGGGCGCAGGTTCGCCCGCAGGTCGCGCAGCCCGGTGAAGAACGCCGCCGAGTAGAGGAGCGGCGGCAGGATCGCGACGAGGACGAGATCCGGCGCGAGCTGGAAGTGCGGGAGCCCCGGCACGAACCCGAGCACGAGACCGCCCGCCACGAAGAGGAGCGCGGCGGGAATGCGCCACACCGCTGCGATCACGAGCATCGCCGCGAGCGCGGCGAGCATGATCAGGAGCTGGAGCTCGTCGTGGGCCGTGAAGTGGTGCAAGTGGCCCACGATAAACAGACGGGCCCGGCATGCGCCGGGCCCGTCAGGATCGATCAGATCGCGCTGTGGCTACGCAGCGTCGGCGAGGTCTTCGTTCTGCGCGAGCTTGCGCAGAGCCTCGGTCTCGATCTGGCGCACCCGCTCGCGCGTCAGGCCGAGCTGCTTGCCGATTGCCTCCAGGGAGGCGGGGCCGTCACCAACGAGCCCGAAACGGAGCTCGATCACGTCGCGCTCGCGATCCGGCAGGTTGGCGACCGCCTGGCGGACGGCCAGATCGCGGAGCGAGGACGACGCCTCTTCCTCCGTCGACGGACCGGTGCCGGCGATCAGGTCACCGAACGACGCGTCTCCGTCGTCGCCCACGGGCATGTCGGTCGATGCGACCGCGCGTGCTGCGGCCATCACCTCCTGGACATGGTTGAGCGGCAGTTTCGAGTGCGCCGAGATCTCCTCGGGCGTGGGGTCACGCTCGAGCGTCGCGATGAGCTCGCGGCGGGCGCGGGCAACCTTCTGCTCGCGCTCGACAACGTGCACCGGGATGCGGATCGTGCGTGCCTTGTTGGCCACGCCGCGCTGCACCGCCTGGCGAATCCACCAGGTCGCGTAGGTCGAGAACTTGAAGCCCTTGCGCCAGTCGAACTTCTCCGCTGCGCGGATCAGGCCGAGGACACCTTCCTGCACGAGATCGCCGAGCGTGATGCCCTGCGTCTGGTAGCGCTTCGCGATCGAGACGACCAGCCGCAGGTTGCAGTTGATCATCCGCTCCTTGGCGATCATGTCGCCCTTCTCGATGCGCTTCGCCAGCTCGACCTCTTCCGCAGCGGTGAGCAGCGGATAGCGGCCGGCCTCGTTGAGGAACATCTGGAACGAGTCGGTTGTGTAGAGGCTGGTCCCGACGCTCAGGTCGAGCTCGAACTCCTCCTCTTCGGCCTCGGGAGCGGCGCCGTGGTTCTCGAGCTCGTGTGCGAGCTCCTCCGCCTCCCTCTCGTCGAGGTCGTTGGTGAGGACTGCGTCCGCCACGTCGGCGGCGGTGAGCACGTTGTGCTCCGTACGCAGGGCAAGCAGTGCCTCGAGGGCATCGTGGACAGCCGGGGTCATGCTGATTTGGGTCAACGAACTCCTAACGTGGTTACTTATCTAGTACTTCGAGGGTGACAGGCGCGCGGTTTGCGCGTCATCCGTCACTCTTGAAAACGCCCTAGGCTCTGGCGTTATTCCTTTTCCGGGCGTTGCTAACCCAGAACTTAGTGACAGACTGTTACTAATTCGTTAGGACAGCCAGTGCAGCCCCATTAAGGGGGATTCTACGGGGCCATCCGGTCGTTCGCGACGAAGGCGGCGTGGGTGACCGGCATTTTCTGGGCGAAGAATGCCTCTACCGCTTCGGCGTAGCGCCGGATCTCCCTCTGGGCGAACTCGGCGTTCCGGAGGGAGACGAAGTTCATCAGGGCCCGGGCGTTGACCGTCCAGTAGAACTGGGTGTAGGCCCCGACCGGGATCACGGCCCGGGCGAGCTCCCGGGCGACGCCCTTCTCGACAAGGCGGGCGTAGGTGGCGTAGGCCTCCCTGTAGAGCGCCTCGATCTCCTGGCGGGTCTCCTCGGCGAGCTCGTCGCTGACCCGCTCGAAGCTGTAGGCGCCCGGCTTCCCCACCTGGCTCCGGACGTCCTCGGCCTCCGGGACGTAGAAGTCGTCCGTGGCCTTGGCATATCTCATACTGAACTCGTTGAAAGAGCCGATGCGGTGCCGAAACCATTCGCGCGCGACGAAGATTGGGCAGCGGATGTGGAAGCGGAAGGCGTTGTGCTCGAACGGCGAGCCGTGCCGGTCGCGCATCAGGAAGCGGATCAGCCCCTCGTCGGACTCCTCCATCACGGCCTTGTGGCGGGCGAAGGAGACGCGGGCCCCGTTTACGACGGAGAGATCGTCGGCCATCGCGTCGTCCAGCCGCACGAACCCGTGGTCCAGGACGTTGATCGTGTTCTCGGGGAGGACGTCGGTCACGGTCACGGATCGGGGACCCTAGTACCCAATCCGGACGGTACTCCACCGCCGCCGAACATCGGTGCCAGGCACCAAAGAAAGCGTGACGAAGTGTCCACATCCCTTGTGCCGGCCACCCGCGCCGAGGCATGCTCGGAGCGAGGGGGCGGGATGCCCTGCCGGTGCCTGGCACCGGCGTACGGCGGCACAGGCGCCGCATGAACACAAAAACCGAGCGGTACCGTGTCGGCATGATCCGGATCGGGACCTCCGGCTGGTCGTACCCATCCTGGCGGCCCGGCTTCTACCCCGACGGGACGGCGCCGGCGGAGTTCCTCCGCTTCTACGCCGAGCGGTTCGACACGGTCGAGCTCAACTCGACGGGTTACCGGCTGCCGAGCGCCGACCAGTTCCGCAAGTGGGCCGAGGCGGTGCCGGGCGGCTTCGAGTTCTCGGTCAAGTTCGGGCTCACGCGGCTCGACCGCGTGACGACCTTTCTCGAGCGCGTGCTCGCGCTCGGCGACCGGCTCGGGCCGGTGCGCATCGTCTACGAAGGGCCGTACGACGGCGGGACGCTCTCCTTCGTCGAGGGCTCAACGCCGGACGAGGTGAAACTCGCGTGGGACTTCCGCGACGAGTCCTGGGCCCCCGTCGACAGCGTCGTCCGCGTGAACGACCCGAATGCGGAGCCGTTCCGCTACCTCCGGCTGCGCGAGCCTCCGTACTCGGACGACGACCTCAGCACGTTCGCGGCAACCGTGCGCGATCCCGCCTACATCTACGTTCGCCACGAGGACGAGCCGACTGCCCCGGTGGCGGCGAACCGTCTGCGCGAGCTTCTAGGGTGAGCGTGTGTGGATCGTCCGTGAGCTGATCCGGCTCCTCGAGAAGATCGCGATCGGCTTCGCGGTAGCGCTCGTGATCGCACTCGGGTGGGCCGTGATCAGCAAGCACTCCTTCAGGACCGACTTCCGCAACACGTCCCTGCTTGTGGGCGCTCTGACGGTGCTGATGGGCGCGATGGGACGCGGCTCGCCGTTCGAGCGGCGGATGGACTACGGGATCACCGAACAGGCCTGGGGCCGCATCCCGGGGGTCTCCTCGCTGAAGTTCAACCCGGAAGACCCGACCCTCACCGCCGGCGCCGTGTTCATCGGCTCTGGCGCGGCGCTGCTCGCGGTCGCGCTCTTCCTG
>JBKJQL010000102.1:0-4914 GCA_046594035.1 Gaiellaceae bacterium | reverse complement strand
CGGCGCGATGCTGTGTCCTCGGTTGCCCCGGTAGAACACCGCTACCGGGGCGCCCTGCGTCCTTGCCTCGCACTCGCCGATCACACCCGGATCGACGAACCGCATTCAGTTAGAGCTCCTTTAGTGACCGTGAATCTCGTGGAGCACCGCGTGGCCACGCCCGCGCAGGATCAGCCAGCGATTGACGGGCACCGTGAGCACGAAGGCGATCGCGAGGCTCAGCGGCAAGCTCCACCAGAAGAGCCCATCCGCGAGCCCGGCCGCCATCGCACCGGGAACCGCGACGATGAACGCGTTGTCGACGACTTCCATTGTCGCGATCGAGATCGTGTCCGAGGCGAACGCGAGCCGCAGTGCTCGCCGCAACTCGATTCCTGCTCGTAGCACCGGCCGTAGCGTCAAGCCGTAGCCGAAGAAGAAGGCGAGAACGATCGCCAACGAGATCGACGCGACGTTCCCGAGGCCGATCGCGGTCGCGATCACCATCCCGAGGATCTCGCCGATCGCGCAGCCCGTCAGGCAATGAACGGTGGCCTGTACGGCGGTGCGAGTCGCAGACGACGGCTGTATCACGAGGCCTTCAGCAGTCGTCCGACAGCAAGCATCAACTCGTCGGTCTTCTCCTCGCGCTCCTGCTTGCCCGCGGGAGTGATGCAGTGCCGCACGTGGCCGTCGACGAGACCGAGCGCGACCTGCTCGACCGCGGAGCGCACGGCAGAGATCTGGGTGAGGATGTCGATGCAGTAGCGGTCCTCCTCGACCATCTTCGAAATGCCGCGAACCTGGCCTTCGATGCGGGCCAAGCGCTTCAGCAGAGCGTCCTTATCGGCCGAATAGCCGCGCGTTGGGGTGGTGGAAGATGTGTTCATGTACGGAACCCTAGCATACCCCCACCTGGTATGTGCTAGGCTCGTAGACATCCCCATCTGGAAACGGAGGACGAGCAATGGCAGACGCGCTGGAATACACGGTCCCGGGCATGAGCTGCGGTCACTGCAAGACCGCGATCACCGAGGAGGTGACGTCGGTCGCAGGCGTGCAGGGAGTCGACGTCGATCTCGACACGAAGCAGGTCGTCGTACGCGGCGAGGGACTCGACGACGGCGCGATCCGCGAGGCGATCGCCGAGGCGGGTTACGAGGTCGCGGCGTGAGCGTGGCGGCGAGACTCGCGATCTTCCTCGGCGGTCTCGTCGCCGTAGCCGCGGCTGCGTTCGGGCTCGGGTGGATCACATGAGCGAGTTCAACTCCGGCGGAGCGGTGCACACCGTGCCGTTCACCTTCGAGGTTCCGAGGTGAGCACCAATGCGTTGACGAGCATCGAGCTTCCGATCGCCGGCATGACCTGCGCGAGCTGCGCATCGCGGATCGAGAAGAAGCTCAACAAGCTCGAGGGCGTGACCGCGAGCGTCAACTACGCGACGGAGCAGGCGGCCGTCGACTTCGATGCGTCCACAGTGGCGCCCGAGGATCTCGTCGCCGCCGTTGCCGCCGTCGGCTATCAGGCGCGCCTCCCGCGCGACGAGGCGGCCACGTCCGAGCCCGAAGAAGCCGATCCGACGCGCTCCCTGCGCGATCGGCTGCTCGTCTCGGCGCTGCTCGGCGTGCCGGTGCTTCTCCTCTCCATGATCCCCGCGCTGCAGTTCGACTACTGGCAGTGGCTCGCTCTGCAACTCGCGACACCGGTCGTGCTCTGGGGCGCGTGGCCCTTCCATCGTGCAGCGTGGGCGAACCTGCGCCACGGCGCCGCGACGATGGACACGCTGATCAGCGTCGGCACGCTGTCCGCCTGGGTGTGGTCGCTCGTCGCGCTCTTCTTCCTCGGCGCAGGCCAACCCGGCATGCGCATGCCCTTCACACTCGCGCTGAGTCGGGGCGAGGGCGCGGATCACATTTACCTCGAGGTGGCGTCGGTCGTCACCGTGCTGATCCTCGCTGGGCGCTACTTCGAGGCGACCGCCAAGCGCCGCGCCGGCTCCGCACTCCGTGCGCTGCTGGAGCTCGGCGCGAAAGAGGTCTCGGTGCTTGCCGAGGACGGAACCGAGCAGCGCATCCCGATCGCCGAGCTCGCCGAGGACACCCTGTTCGTCGTCCGGCCGGGCGAAAAGATCGCGACCGATGGCATCGTCGAAGAGGGGCGCTCGGCAATCGACAAGTCATTGCTGACGGGAGAGAGCGTGCCCGTCGAGGTCGAGCCCGGCGACGAAGTCGTCGGCGCGACGATCAATGTCGGCGGGCGTCTCGTTGTCCGCGCAACACGCGTCGGAGACGAAACCGCGCTCGCGCAGATCGCGCGACTCGTGACGGAAGCGCAGACCGGCAAGGCACCCGTGCAGCGGCTGGCCGACCGGGTCTCCGGTGTCTTCGTCCCGGTCGTGATCGCGATCGCCACCGCCACGCTTGCCTTCTGGCTCGGTGGCGGCGCTTCGCCCGCTTACGCATTCACGGCTGCGGTCGCCGTCTTGATCATCGCCTGCCCGTGCGCGCTCGGCCTCGCAACGCCCACGGCGCTGCTCGTCGGCACCGGTCGCGGCGCGCAGCTCGGGATCCTGATCAAGGGGCCCGAGGTTCTCGAATCGACTCGACGCGTCGACACGATCGTGCTCGACAAGACGGGAACGGTGACGACCGGGAAGATGGCGCTCGTCGACGTCGTGACGACAGATTCGACCTCGGGCGCCGAGGCGCGCCGACTCGTTGCGGCGATCGAGAGCGCGTCCGAGCACCCCATCGCACGTGCGATCGCAGCTGCGGTGAAGGAGCCGCTCCCGGCAGTCGAGGGCTTTCGCAACCGCGAGGGACTCGGCGTCGAAGGTGTCGTGGAAGGACACGCGCTCGTCGTCGGAAGATCGCAGCTCCTCGCGGAGTGGAGCTTGGAGATTCCTGCGCGCCTCGCCGAGGCACAGCTGTCCGCGGAGTCGGACGGGCAGACAGCGATTCTCGCGGCCTGGGACGGTGAGGTTCGCGCGCTCTTCGTCGTGTCCGACCAGGTGAAGGAGACGAGTGCGGAAGCCGTTCGCTCGTTGGTGGCGCTGGGGCTGACGCCGATCCTGCTCACGGGCGACAACGAACGCGCTGCACAAGCGGTCGCGAAGAGCGTCGGCATCGAGCGCGTGAGTGCCGAAGTGATGCCGGCCGACAAGGCGGCCGTTGTAAAGGCGCTTCAGGCCGAAGGTGCCGTCGTCGCGATGGTCGGCGACGGAGTCAACGATGCGCCGGCACTCGCCCAGGCCGATCTCGGTCTCGCGATGGGCACCGGCACGGACGTCGCAATCGAGGCGAGCGATCTGACGCTCGTCTCCGGCGATCTGCGCACCGCGGCCGACGCGATCAGGCTCTCGCGCAAGACCCTCTCGACGATCAAGAGCAACCTCTTCTGGGCGTTCGCCTACAACATCGCGGCGATCCCGCTCGCCGCCACCGGCTACCTGAACCCGGTGATCGCGAGCGCGGCGATGGCCGCCTCGAGCGTCTTTGTCGTCTCGAACTCGTTGCGGCTGCGCTCGTTCCGCGCCGGCCGCTGAGGGAACGTCCGACGGCCGAGGCCCGCGTCAGCTGGCCCCGGCCGACGCGACCTAGACCCCCCCGACCGGGGTCACAGCAGCGAACCAGCGGCGCTCGAAGAAGACCGAGAGCCAGATCGAAGCCTCGAAGAGGATCGCAAGCGGAATCGTCTCCATCACGGTGGTAATCGGGTCGACTCCGGGGAGTGCGACGCCGATCGCCGCGACGATCATGTAGCCGATCCGGCGATTGCCTCGCAGCTTCTTCGACGACAACGCGCGCACGCGAACGAGCCCGAGCACCACGATCGGAAGTTCGAAGACCGCACCGCACGCAGCGAGCACGAGCACCGCAAACGAGATGAAGTCCGCGGCGCGGATCTGGACGTTGTAGACCTGGTTGTCGTAGTTCGTCAGGAAGTGAAGGGCCGCAGGGAGCGCGACGCGGTAACCGAACACCGTGCCTCCGACGAGCAGTGCGGCGGCGAACACCGTCATGCCTGCGATCCCGCGCTGCGTCTTTGGGTTCATCGCCGGCGCCAGGAAGCTCCACAGCTGCCAGAGCACGATCGGCAACGCGAGCGCGAAGCCGAGCGCAATGCTCACCTTCAGCGACGTCGTGAACGGCTCGGCCACTCCGAGCGTGAGCAAATGGCGATGCTTCTCCGGAAGCTTCGCGGTGAGCATCTCGATCACGCGGCCGTGAACGGTGAAGGCGAGGATCGTCGTCACGACGATCGTCCCACCCGCGACGAAGATCCGCGAGCGCAGCTCGCCGAGATGGCCGACGAGGTCGACCTCCTGACCGTGACCGAGGCGCTGCGGAAGCCTCATCGACTACGCCGCGTGAATGCGGTCGGTGGCGACGGGCTCGACGATGACCTGCTCTTCGTCCGAGATCGCGAGCTTCGACACGTCGAACGCGTCGTCGTTCGAGTGATCACCCGTGACGGAGCTCTTGAACTCGCGCAGGCCCTTGCCGAGCCCACGGCCCATCTCGGGCAGGCGCTTCGGACCGAAGAGCAGCAGTGCGAGCAGGCCGAGCAGGATGATCTCGGGCATTCCGATGAAGCCGGGCATGAAAACTCCTTTTGGTCGGTGGGAGCCGGGACGGGCGGATGCCCGCCCCGGCTGAGACGTGCGTGCGGGCTAGCCGACGATGAAGCCGGTGCCCTTGACCGCAGCCAGGATCTGCGCCTTGCTCTTGGCACCCTGGAAGGAGGCCGGTGCGCCTGAAACGTTGTTCAGGTCGCGGACCCAGCCCGCGTGACGTGCCTCGATGGCCAGGACGGAGGCCGCCGCGCCGAGGATCTTCTTCGACTTGATGTTGCCGGCCTGACCGAGATACGCGGCAACGCCGGTGTCCTCGAGGACCTGGGCGGTCGCCGTGAACTTCGCCTGGTTCGTGGTCG
>JBKJQL010000236.1:0-5265 GCA_046594035.1 Gaiellaceae bacterium | reverse complement strand
GCGAGATGCACCGTGCCGTCGATCTTCTCGTCGAAGGCGACGTTCTTCATGAAGCGCTGGATGCCCGGGTTACAGCCGATGCCGAGCTCGCCGAGGCGCCGCGCGCTCTCGTCGGTGTCGAGCGTCTGGATCAGGAACGCCTCTCCCGAGCGCGCGGTCGCCTCGACGATGCGACCTCCGTCGAAGACGAACCGCGCGCCGTCGACCTCGTGCCCGTAGTAGACGGCCGGGAACTCGGAGAACTCGATCACACCCTCCGCGGAGTCCTCGACCGGTGAGTAGAAGACCTCGCCGCCCGGCATGTTCACGTGACCGTCGTCGACCGCGCCCTCGCGCCCTGCGAGCGACAGCGTGAGGTCGGTGCCGGGACCGACGATGCGAACTTCCTCAGCTGCGTCGAAAACGTCGGCGATCTTCCGCATGCGCTCACCCTCGGCGTCCCAGTCGAGCAGCACCGAGTCGAAGATGAACTGCTCGTACTGCGAGAGGGTCATGCCCGCATCCTGCGCCCCGGAGAGGACCGGGTACTCCGCGATCACCCACGGCGCCGACATCGACATCGTCCGCTCGCGCATCGGCGTCGATGCCTCCTGCAGCGCCGCCTTGCGCTCCTCCGAGAGCTCAGAGCCCTCGCGCGAGTTCTCGGGAGCCCAGATCGCGATGAACGCGTCTGCCTCCTCCCAGATCTGGCGTTGGAGCGGCGCGGGGACGCGCAGCGTCTCCAACGGCGCCTCCCGCGCGAACGGCCCGCCGATCAGCTCGAAGGTCATCTGCAGCAGCGGGTAGGCGCCCCGTCGCGCGATCTGCTCGAGCACCGCCTCGACGAGCGGCCGCGCGAGCGGCGTCGCGCGCACCTGCACCTGCCAGCCCGGCTGAACGCCGACGGAGCGCTCGACGAGCAAGCGGGCGTAGTCGTCGATCCGGGGGTCACGCACCACCGCCAAGTATTAGCGGCAGCAGGCCCCGGCCACAACTTGTCCTTTTCGGACCTGCCCTTTATCTGAAGCGCACTTGCCGGTGTCTGACACCGGCTACGGCTACTCGAGCGTGCGCAGGAACTCGTCGATCTCGAGCGCAGGGAGCGTCTCGATCCTCGACGACCCGCGCGCGCCGAGCGCGACGGACACTTTCGCGACGGTCGCGATGTCGGGCGCTTCGACGACGTTCACAAAGTCGAACCCGCCGAGCACGGCCCACTGATGCAGCACGCGGCAACCGAGCTCCTCGACGTCCTTATTGACCTCGCGAAGGCGCTCAGGGTTCGACTTGAGCGTCGTGACGCCCTGTTGCGTCAGCGTCGACAGGAGGATGAAAATGGGCATCGCGGCGTCTCCTTCGGTCGGATGCGTCGGACCCTACCCTGGCCGACTGGTCGAGATACAGGAGTGCAGCTCCGAGGTAGAGGAGCGGGCTCGCGACGAGGTCGGCCAGGAGGTGCGCGACCCGCTGTCCGTTGTCGCCCTGCGAGCGAAGCAAGATCACCATCGTCACCACCGAAACGACCACCACGATGACGAGGGCGGCCAGCGAGCCGACTGCGTGGGCGAAATCCGTAAACGCGAGCTCGCGTCCCCGCCGCAGTGCACGGCGGAACGACAGGCGCTGAACCATCGCAGCCGGAATGGCAAGCCCGAACAGTGCCAGCCACGCAACCGCGGGCAGGACGAAGATCCGCACGAGGAACGGCACAGGCGCGAATACCAGCACCGCGCAGACGTAGGCGGTAACGGTTGGCTTCGCATCGAGCGCGAGCCTGCAGGCCCAGACGTAGGCCGCCGCGATGAGCGGCGTCAGTCCGAGCAGAATGAGCGTCTGAGTATCCGGCGAGCGGCCGAGCGATAGCTGCGTTGCGAGTGCGAGCGGCACCCCGAGCGCGAGCGACGCCCAGAAGTTCGCGCCGTAGAGACGGATCGTCTCGCCGATCAGCTGCCCGACGGTGCGTGTCTCGGGCGGCAGCGGCGGTGGCAGCTCACGTGTGCGCACGGGCGACCTCCTCGATCAGTGCCGGCAGCGCGGCGGCCAGCGCGGCCTTTGCATCGTCGAAGCGCCACTTCGCCCGGTCGGGCTCGCCCACGGCGTTCGCGAGCACGCGCACCTCGACAGCCGGGACACCGGCGAGCGCAGCCGCGCGCAACACCGCGTACCCCTCCATCGCCTCGACCTCACAGCCGCTCGAGCCTCCGACCCTCGCGGTCGTCCCGATCGGCTCCACGCGCGCGTCGGGCAGCGCTCGGCGCGCGGCCGCGACGAGACCCAGATCGGCCGCGACGCGCAGCTCGATCCAGCGCGGATCGACGGCATCGCAGTACAGGGCCTCGCTTCCGACGACGAACCGCGGCTCGTCGAAGGTGCGCCCGCCGGCGATGCCGACGTGCAACACCGCGTCAGGCGACTGTTCGGCCAGGGCGATGGCGGTGCGGGCCGCCGCTTCGACGGGGCCGACCCCGCAGACGAGCGTGGCGGCTCCTTCCGCGCCTCGGAGCTCGTCCGGGGTCGCAGCGACGACGAGGATCACGGCGCCACCGTATCCACACACTCGGTTTCCTCGTTCAAAGTGGAAGACGGTGGTCGGGGGCTGCGTCTGACTAGGTATGGCCATGCCCACACAGACCTTTTCGATCAACATCGAGCACGACCAGGCAGTGATCGCCCTGACCGGCGAGCACGAGACCTATACGGCCGACAAGCTCGCGAAACAGATCACGGCGCTGATCGCCGAAGGCGTCGGGGTGACCGTCGACCTGCAGCAGGCGGCCTTCATCGACTCGACGGTGGTGGGCGTGCTGATCGCAGCCGACCGGCGGGCGTCGGAGGGAGGGCTCTCGTTCAGCCTCGTCGTCGGCAACGAGACCGGCTGGCCCGTGCGCCGCCTGCTCGAAGTCACGGGCCTCGGTGAGCGGCTCGACATCCACGACTAGTGAAGATCCGCAAGCGCTAGCCCTTGACGGACGTGTCCCGGGGCCTGCCCCTGGCCACGTCTAGAATCGACATGTGGGCTACCGCTTCAGCAGCGTCGACGAGCTCGAATTCGAGGAACGGCCCCCGAAGGACGGCGAGCAGCCGCGGCGCGCCGCCGATCTGACGAGCGCGGTCGGCCTGCAGCAATCCCGGGCGCGCCTTTGGCGCTATCCGCCTCACTCCACGGGCCGCCGCCACCAGGATCACGCCCAGGAGGAGGTCTTCGTCGTGATCGAAGGGACGTTGACGATGCTGCTCGGCGACGAACCGGAGCGCGTCGACCTCGGGCCAGGCGGTGTTGTCGCGGTCGATCCGATGACGCCGCTGCAGCTGCGCAACGAGAGCGACCAGGAACTCGTCGTCTTCGTCTACGGCGCGCCCCCGCTCCAGGAAGGCGCCGACTTCCTCGACGACGTCGAGTTGCCGGCGCGCGGCTAGCTCAGAAACCCTCGAACCTGGTTAAAGAGCGAACCAGGTTCGGGTCTTGGGCTCAACCTGGTTCGCCTTTTTAACCAGGTTGAAGAGTTAGACCGCTGCGGTCCAAGGCCTTCGTGAAGACGAGCCCGCCGTCCTGGTCGTCGACCACGATCGTGTCGCCGTCCGAGAAGTCGCCTTCGAGCAAGCGGCGGGCGAGCGGGTTCTCGAGCAGGCGCTGGATCGCGCGCTTCAACGGCCTCGCCCCGTAGGCCGGATCCCACCCCGCTTCCGCGATCGCCACCTTCGCTGCCTCCGACACCTCCAACGTCAGCCCGCGCTCGGCGAGCCGCGCACGCAGCCGGGCGAGCTGCCGCTCGACGATGCCGGTGAGCTCCTCGCGCGACAGCTCGTTGAACTCGACGATCTCGTCGATCCGGTTCAGGAACTCGGGACGGGAGTGCTCGTGCATCGCCTCGGCGCTCCGGATGTTGGACGTCATGATCAGCACCGCGTTGCGGAAATCAACCGTGCGCCCCTGGCCGTCGGTGAGCCGGCCGTCGTCGAGCACCTGCAGCAGCACGTCGAACACCTCGTGGTGCGCCTTCTCGATCTCGTCGAGCAGCACGACCGTGTACGGCCGGCGCCGGACCGCCTCGGTGAGCTGGCCACCCTCGTCGTAGCCGACGTAGCCGGGCGGCGCTCCGATCAGGCGCGAAACGGTGTGGCGCTCCTGGTACTCGCTCATGTCGATGCGCACCATCGCGTGCTCGTCGTCGAACATGAACTCGGCGAGCGCGCGTGCGAGCTCGGTCTTGCCGACGCCGGTCGGGCCGAGGAAGACGAACGAGCCGATCGGCCGATCGGGATCCTGCAGCCCGGTACGCGCGCGCCGCAGCGCGTCAGCGACGGCGGAGACGGCCTGATCCTGACCGACGACCCGCTGGTGCAGCCGCTCCTCCATGTGGATCAGCTTCTGCGTCTCGCTCTCGAGCAGCCGGTCGACTGGGATGCCCGTCCACCGTCCGATCACGGCGGCGATGTCGTCCTCGTCGACCTCTTCCTTGACCATCGGGTTCTCGAGCTTCTCGCGGTCCTCGAGCTCACGCTCGAGGCCGGGGATCTCGCCGTAGCGAATCTCTGCGACACGCTGGAGGTTGCCTTCGCGCTCGGTGCGTTCCGCTTCCATGCGCAGCTCGTCGATGCTCCGCGTGATCTCGCGAACGCGCTCGAGCACCTCCTTCTCCTTCGACCAGCGGGCGGCGAGGGCGTCGCGCTCTTCCTTGACCTCGGCGAGAGCGCGCTCGACCGGCCGGCGAATGTTCGGCGGCTCGTTCGTCATCGCCGCGAGCTCGATCTCGAGCTGCATGGCGCGGCGATTCGCCTCGTCCAGTTCGCGCGGGCTCGAGTCGATCTCGATCCGCAGCCGCGCGGCAGCCTCGTCTACGAGGTCGATCGCCTTGTCGGGCAGGAAGCGGTCGGCGACGTAGCGGTGGCTGAGCACGGCAGCCGCGACGAGCGCGGCGTCGCGGATGCGCACGCCGTGGTGCGCCTCGTAGCGCTCCTTGAGGCCACGGAGGATCGCGATCGTCTCGGCGACCGAGGGCTCGTCGACGAACACGGGCGCGAATCGCCGTTCGAGTGCCGCGTCCTTCTCGATGTGCTTGCGGTACTCCGTGAGGGTCGTCGCGCCGATGCAGCGCAGCTCTCCGCGCGCGAGCAGCGGCTTCAAGAGATTCGCGGCGTCGACAGCCCCCTCTGCGGCACCTGCGCCGACGATCGTGTGCAGCTCGTCGATGAAGAGGATGACGCGGCCGTCACTGTTCTTGATCTCGCCGAGCACGGCGGTCAGGCGCTCCTCGAACTCGCCGCGGTACTTGGCGCCGGCGAGCA
>JBKJQL010000029.1:0-4360 GCA_046594035.1 Gaiellaceae bacterium | reverse complement strand
TCCGAATGGTTCGGATAGCCGAGCCGACCCGCGTTCGCGCGTGCGCCCCGGCAGCGGCCCGAGTAGAGGGTGACGGCCTGCGCAGGGCTGCAGCGGACGACGACATCGCCGTCGCTGACCTCGATGTCGCGGATCAGCGGCCCCGTCGAGCCGTAGAACATCCCGGTGCGCAAGGCATCGAGCACCGCCTCCTGGGTCTTCTCCTTCACGCGGATCCAGGTCGACGCGAAGCCGCTGTCGTACCCGGGATGGTGGGAGTCGTCGGTCGCGAGCGCGAAGAATGGGCGTCCGTGCTCGAGCGCCTCGTCCCAGTGGATCGACGAGTCGCCGCGTCCGAGCTCGAGCTCACAGCCCGAGTTCCAGACCTCGATCCCGTAGAGGCCGGGGCAGTCCCACCATTGCTCGGTGCGGAGGCCGCTCCAGTAGGTGTGGGCAAGGTACGGGACGCCGCCGTTCTCGGCGATCCAGGCGACGACCTCTTCGAGCGGCGCGAAGTTGCCTTCCGGCAGGACCGGGTCGACGGCGAGCCCGAAGGCGAGCACGTGGGCGTCGTGCTCCTGGGTGGGCGCGTACGCATTCAGCTCGGTGGACGGGATGACGAGCAGCTTCTTCGTCGAGGGCTCGGCCGTCCGGGCCCAGTGGTCGGTGATCGCGAGGACGTCGTACCCGGCCCATTCGTAGTGGCGGACGAGGAACTCCGGAGCAAACTCGCCATCGGAGTTCGTCGTGTGGGCGTGGAGGGCGCAGCGGAACCACAGACCCTCTTCCTGGAAAGGATTCACAGCCAGACCCTAACGACCCCAAGTCGTTACCACTCATTGCCAGAAAGTTAGGTTCGGGATAGCTTGAAATGACACAGCCTTACGTGATCCACTAGAGACACCACTGACCGGGAGGACTGCATGGAGGACTACGAGGCTCACGAGCAAGAGTTCTGGGCAAAGCTCGAAGAAGAAGGTATGAGCCGTTCGTCAATGCTGCGCCGCAGCGCGGCGGCAGCAGTCGGATTGACGGTGCTCGGTAGCGCCGGCACCGCGCTCGGTGCGACCCGTCGCGGCCTCGCCCCCCCGCTCAAGGGGTCGGCCTCGGGGATGTCCGCGCTCGTCAAGGCGGCCAAGAAGGAAGGCAAGCTCAACACGATCGCGCTGCCTCGCGACTGGGCGAACTACGGCGAGCTGATGGACACGTTCGCGAAGAAGTACGGGATCAAGATCACGAACGACAACCCCGACGGCAGCTCGGCGCAGGAGAACGAGGCGATCCGCTCGCTCAAGGGCGACTCGCGCGCTCCTGACGCGGTCGACGTCGGCGTGTCCTTCGCGATCGCAGGCGCGAACGAGGGCCTGTACGCCAAGTACTTCCCGTCGACGTACAAGACGATCCCGCGTGCAATGAAGGACACCCGCGGTTTCTGGATGGGCGACTACTGGGGTGCCGTCTCGATCGGCTACAACCAGAACCTGATCAGCAACCCCCCGAAGACGTGGAAGGACCTCCTCAAGCCCGAGTACAAGGGCAAGGTCGCGCTCAACGGCAGCCCGCTCACCTCGAACTCGGCCGTCTCCGGCGTCATCGCCGCAGCGATCGGGAACGGCGGTAGCGCGAGTGATGTTGGCCCCGGGATCGACTTCTTTGCAGCGCTGAAGAAGTCGGGCAACTTCATCCCGATCCAGACGACGCCGGCGACGGTGGCATCCGGCCAGACCCCGATCTCGATCGATTGGGACTACAACAACCTCGCGTACATCAAGGGCGCTCCGTCCGCGCGGTGGGGTGTTTCGATCCCGAGTGACGGCGTCTACGGCGGGTACTACGCGCAGGCGGTCAACGCGACCGCCCCGCACCCGTACGCGGCGCGGCTCTGGCAGGAGTTCATCTACTCCGACCAGGGTCAGATCCTCTACCTGAAGGGCTTTGCGCATCCGGCCCGGTTCAACGACCTGGCTCAGCGCAAGGTGCTTCCGAAGGCCCTGCTGGCCGCGCTCCCGGCGCCGGCGCTCTACGCGAAGGTGAAGTTCGCGAGCATCGCTCAGCAGACGAGGGCCAAGGCGCTGATCGCGTCTCAGTGGCCGACGAAGGTCGGGTAAGGATCTCGACCGACGCAGTACCGCAGGCACTCCGGCCGGACGTTGCGTCCGGCCGGAGGCGCCTGCCTCTTGCATGGCTTGGGACGGTGCCGTTCTTTGCGTACGCGATTGCGTTCCTGTTCGTGCCGGCAGGGGCCGTGCTCATTGGTGCCTTCCAGGACAAGAACGACAACGCGACCCTCGCGAACATCCGGCTGCTTTTCAACCACCCGTACATCGACGCGTACAAGACGAGCATCGAGATCAGCGTCGTCACGGCGCTGATCGGCGGCGTCTGTGGCCTCTTCATCGCCTACGCCGCGCTCCGGGATGGAACGCCCGCCTGGGTGCGCTCGATTCTGACCACGTTCTCTGGCGTCGCGGCGAACTTCGGCGGCATCCCGCTCGCATTTGCCTTCATCGCTTCACTCGGCCCGCTCGGAATCGTGACCGTTTTCCTGAAGGATCACCTGCACTTCGACCTGTACGGCCACAACTTCGCGATCTACAACAAGCTCGGTGTCGAGATCACCTACATGTACTTCCAGTTGCCGCTGATGATCCTCGTGATCGCTCCCGCGATCGACGGCCTGCGTAAGGAGTGGCGCGAGGCCGCGTCCAACCTCGGTGCGAAGCAGTGGCAGTTCTGGCGCTATGTCGGGCTGCCCGTGCTGATGCCTTCGATCCTCGGCGCGATGATCTTGCTCTTCGGCAACTCGTTCGCTGCGTATGCCACGGCTTACAGCCTCAGCTCGGGCTCGGTGAACATCGTCCCGATCCTGATCGGCGCGTACTACAGCGGCAACGTGCTCGACAACCCGCACCTCGCGCAGGCGATGGCCTTCGGCATGTTCGTCGTGCTCGCGGTGATGATGCTCATCTACATCCCGCTGCAGCGCCGCGCGGCACGGTGGGCCAAGTGAAGCGGCCTCGGATCTCGCTCTCGGCGGTGGTCTGGCTGCTGCTCGCGGCCGCGTATTTCATCATTCCGCTCTTCGCGACCCTGCTGGTCAGCCTGAAGGCGAAGCAGACCGGCAAGTGCTGTTCCGCGGAGAACTACAGCTGGGTGATCCACAACGGCGACTTCTGGCACACGCTGAAGCTCTCGGCCTTGCTCGCGGTGGAGACGATCGTGATCAGCTTGCTCATTTTCGTGCCGACGATCTACCTCGTCCACTTGAAGCTGCCGCGGCTTCGTCCGGTGCTCGCGTTCATGGCGCTGATCCCGTTCATCGTCCCGCCGATCGTGATGGTCGTCGGCCTGCTCCGGACGTTCAAGGGAACCCCCGATTGGTTCTACCAAAAGCCTTGGGGATTCCTTGCAGCGTCGTACGTGATCCTTGCGTTCCCGTACATGTTCTTCTCGCTGGACGCGGGCTTCCGTTCGATCGACGTCCACACGCTGACGGAGGCGTCGCAGAGCCTTGGGGCAAGGTGGACGACGACGCTCTTCCGGGTCATCCTTCCGAACATTCGGTCGGCGGCGCTTGCAGCGTCGTTCCTGACGCTGGCAATCGTGATGGGCGAGTTCACGATCGCAAACCTCGCCGCGTTCCACACGTTCCCGATCTTCATCCAGTTCGTCAGCGAGTCTCAGGGCTTCCCGGCGGGCGCGTTGACCTTGTTGAGTTTTGGCATCACCTGGGCGGCGATGCTGTCGCTCCTCCTGGTCGGCCGTAAACGAGGCGCGCGCAGCGCCGTGATTGCAGGAGCGCGCTAAATGGGCTACCTCGACCTCAAAAACCTTCATCGCAACTTCGGTCCGGTCAAGGCGCTGAACGGGATCAACATCACGCTCGGCGAGGGCGAGTTCCTCTCGCTCCTCGGCCCGTCGGGCTGCGGCAAGACGACGGCGCTCCGGCTCGTTGCCGGCTTCGATCGCCCGGACGCCGGCCGGATCGTCGTCGACGGCAAGGACGTCACCGGGATCCCGCCCAACAAGCGCGACATGGGAATGGTCTTCCAGGCCTACTCGCTCTTCCCGAACATGAACGCGCGCCAGAATGTCGAGTTCGGTCTGAAGATCCGTGGCGAGCACAAGGGAGAAGGGCATAAGCGCGTCGACGAACTGCTCGAGCTCGTCGGCCTCTCGCACGCGGTCGACCGCTATCCGCATCAGCTCTCGGGCGGCATGCAGCAGCGCGTCGCGTTGGCGCGCGCGCTGGCGATTCAGCCGCGTGTGCTGTTGCTGGACGAGCCGCTCTCGGCACTCGACGCGAAGGTGCGTGTGCAGCTGCGTGAGGAGATCCGCCGCATTCAGCTCGAGCTCGGGATCACGTACAGCGTCGTGATCC
>JBKJQL010000127.1:0-7105 GCA_046594035.1 Gaiellaceae bacterium | reverse complement strand
TCTTCATCGGGAGCTTCAGCTTGAAGCGATCCCAGTTGCGCTTGCCATGGTCGGTCTTCCGCCACTTCTTGAAGCCGAACGTTCCACCGATACCGAGCGCGAGGATCAGGTACCAGTCGGCCTTGATGAAGTCCGAGGCGTTGACCACCCACTGCGTCAGCGTCGGCAGCTGGCCGCCGAGGGTCAGGAAGACCTTGCTGAAGAACGGGACGAGGAAGAGCAGCATGCCGGTGAGGACGCACGTCGCAAAGACGAGCACCATCGTTGGATACATCATCGCGCCCTTGACGCGGCTCTTGAGCTTCGTCTCGCGCTCGATCTGAAACGCCATGCGGTCGAGCACCTGGTCGAGGATGCCGGCTGCCTCGCCGGACTCGACCATCGACACGAACAGTCGCGTGAAGACCTTCGGGTGGCGATCCATCGCCTGGCTGAGCAGAAGACCTCCTTCGACGTCTCCGCGGAGCTCGCTGATGATCTCCGCGAGGTACTTGTCGTCCGTCTGCTCCTCGAGGATCACGAGGGCCGCGACAACGCTCAGACCGGCCTCGATCATCGTCGCGAACTGGCGCGAGAAGATCTGGAGCGACTTCGGCTTGATCTTCTTGAACGTCGTTCTGTGGCTGTCCTGGCCTGCGGACGGCAGCTCGTCAAGTTTCTCAGCGAGCAGACCGCGGATGCGCAACTGCTCGCGCGCTGCGTCGAGCGACGGCGCGTGGATCTCGCCCGCGGAGAGAAGGCCTTCGACGTTGATCGCGCTGTAGGCGAAGGCAGCCATCAGCAGGAAGCGACGTTCGGGACCTGGCCCGTCGCGCAGTCGAAGGTGCCGACGATCTTCGCCAGCGTGGCGGCCGCGGCGTTACGCACGATCACAGTGATCTGTTTCGAGCCGCGCTGGTTCGCCGCGGCGGCCCACTTGATGTACGTGTCGACGTAGTACGTCTTGCCGTCAGGTGAGCCCGCGCCGCTCACGGTCCGGTGCGCGACACATGGACTCACGCCGCTTGCCGTGAAGTACGTCGCGACACTCGGAGTGCCGCCGCTGCACGACCAGGTCGCGTTGCCCGCGTTGTCGCGCGGCGGTGTGTTGCCGCAAACCGGTGTCTGCCCCGCCGGACATGCGCTCGTATCCGACACGTACATGCCGGTGGTGGGAGCGCCCGCCGCGTCGAGGCCGATCGGCTCGTACGTCATCGAGCGGTAGAGCTCCATCTGCTGGTCGGCGAGCTGGGCAGCGGTGCCCGTGTTGCTCGCACGTCCGAGCGCGGAGGCGCCGGCGCCGAAGGCGCCGACGATCGCGAGCAAGGCGACCTGCAACACGACCATTGCGATCAGGAGCTCGATCAAGCCGAAGCCCGCCTCGCTGTGAGGCTCTGGGATTCCCACCCGATCTCTATCGGCATGTCGGGGCGCCACCTGAAGCTTTCAGGGCGTCTTGAGAAGTTCGAGGCGGTAGCGCGTGCGGTCGGTCGTGTTCTCGAGGGTGATCGGATGCCCGACCTGCAAGGTGATCGTTTGACCGCCGGCCGCGTACGAGCCGCCGACGATGCCGATCTCGGCCGTTCCCTGCTGGTACGAGATCAGGCGGAAGACCGGGGAGCCCGCAGGGAACGTCCCCAGCTTTGCGACGTTCGTCGCGACGTTGTTGACCGAGATCGTGACTGTCGGGGCTGCGGGCGCCGCAGGGGTTGTGGGAGTCGTCGGGATCGGCGCGGACGCGACCCCAGCCGAGGGGATGGCGCCCCGGGTCGACGACGGGGACGGGACCGCGGTCGTCGTCGTCGGGGCGGTCGACGTAGGCGTGTGATTCGCGGTCGTGGACGGCACCACACTCCCCGGCGCGACGTCCGGAGACGAGGTGACCTGGGGGCGGAATGGATTCTTGGTGTCGAACACCTCGAACGTAACGAGCTGCCCGTCGGCGGAGGTCGGCGGGAGGTCGGTGTTCACGAGCTCACCCGGCTTCGGCGCAGCGGCGGCGGACGTCGCGACAGGGGCACCCGTGGCGATGTTCGGCAGCGAGCCGGGAGCGACACTGCTCGGGCCGGGGTCGTACGTGGTGCCGGGCGGCGGCTTCTTGTTCATCACGGCGAGCATCGACGGAATCTCGTACGCGCCGACGGCGACGAGGAGCACGCCGAGGACGATCAGCATGAGCTTCGAGCGCTTGTCGCGCTTCTTCGTAGCCTCCTGGCGCTGCTTCTTGCTCGCCATGGCTAGGGCGTTGCTCCGGCAGCGGTCGCGCCGGACGGCGCGGTGGAGGATGAGTCGGAGGAGGAGGCGGTGGTGGTCGTCGACGACGACGTCGTCGGTGCGGCCGCAGGGGTGGCCGCAGAGCCGTAGACGTAGGCGTTGACGTAGATCTCGGCGGAGATCTGAGGGAAGCTCTGACCTTGCACGTTGAAGGTGACGGTGTCGACATTGAAGAGCCGCCCCGATGCATCGAGCTCTCCGCCGCGGACGACGACGAGGTTGCGCAGGCGATAGAGGAAATCGCTGAGCCCGTAGAAATCGCCGTTGAACAGCAAGTGGATCCGCAGGGTCGCGTACGGGCCGCTCTGTGGCTGGGTGCTGATCGCCGGCTCGATCAGGTCGAACGACACGCCGGCCGAGCGCGCGACCTCGCTGAGCGTCAGCATGATCCCCGGCATGTCTTCGCGGTCGGGCATCGCGCGGGCGAGCCGGAAGAGATCGGCGACCTGAATCGTCGGCGGATGCCCGCTCGCCCGGAGTTCGGCGCGCTTCTTATAGATCTGGACGGTCTGCGCGTCGATCTGCGCCTGCACTTTCTTCGCAGCGGCGTGCTGCGGCGAGACGACGAACATGTAACCGGCAAGGAAGAACAGCAGCAGGCCGAAGCCCAGTCCCGCCAATTGAATCTTCAGGTCAAGCGCCGCGAGCTTCTTCTTCACGACGCCGCTCCCGGTGCGCGCACGTTGCCCTGGAGGGTGAACGTGACCATCTTCTGGGGGCACGAGCTCGTGTCCGAGATGCCGGACGAGGAGCCTGCGGACGACTTGCCGAGGGTTACGACCGAGAGATCGGGGACGAGCTGGAGGCGCGCCAGGAAACGCGCGACGGAATCCTGCGAGTACGTGCAGCCGGTGACCACGAAACCGGAGGCCGGCGCGCTCGTCACGCTGCCGCGAGCCGGGGGCGCATTCGACGGCGACTGCGCGTTCAATGTCACGAGCCACACGTCGCTCGGAACGACCTGCGAGACCTCACGCAGGAGGCGATCCCAGGCGATGCGCTGGCCGAGCACTGTGGTCAGCGCAGCCACGCGCGTCTGGCGCATCTGCGGGATCTGGGCGACGACCGGCGACGGCGGTGCCGGGGCCGGGATCGCGGCGTAGTCGGCCTGCGCCTTCTGGAGGGCTACGTTCTGGCGGGACACGCCCTGGCTGGCCGAGAGGTACATGGTTGCGAGCAGCGCCGCCACCAGGACGCAGCCGATGCACGCAACGAGCACGGGGATCGGCGGGGCCTTGCGGCCCTCGCCGTCGCCCTCCCTGGGAAGAAGATTGACCGCGCGCATCAGACTTCGATCCCGAGGCCGATGGCGACGGTCAGCGAGCCGGCGGAGTAGTCCTCCGATTGACGGAACTTCTTCGGGATCTTGATGCGGTTCAGCGGGTCGCCGACACGAACGGGAACACCGATCAGGCGGTACATCTCCTCGCCGAAACCGGGCAGGTGCGCAGTCCCTCCGGTCAGGATCACTTCCCCGATGCCCAGCGAGCCGGGCTGATTCTGGTAGAAGCGCAGGCTCGAGACGAGCTCACGCGCGAAGGACTGGAGCTCGGTCTTCACCGCCTCGCGCGCAGCTGCGAGCGTTGCGGGATCGACACCCTCTGCATCGACCGCGGAGGCGACGAGCGAGAGCTGATGCTTGACCTCGGTTGCCTCGTCCGCTTCGATCTCGAGCTTGCCGGCGATCGCCGCCGTGAGGCTCTGTCCGCCCCAGCCGAGGACGCGTGTGAATTCGCAGTGCGTACCGTCGGTGACGGCGAACGTCGAGCGATCGTGTCCGACGTTCACGAGCACCTGGGCGGCGGTCGCCTCAGGCGAGTCTTCTGTTCTGGGCGTCGTCAGCGCGCGAAGCATCGCGAACGCCTCGAGGTCGATGCCCGACAAACGAATGCCCGCCATCTTGCACGCCAGCACGTACTGGTCGACGAGCTCGCGGTAGGCGACGACGAGCAGCACACGGCGAGTGGTGAGACCGTTCTCGTCCGTCCGCTCCGAAAGCACTTGCCAATCGAGCACGGCTTCCTCGAGCGGGATCGGCAGCGTCTCCTGCGCGCGGAACCGGATTGCGTTCGCGAGCTGCGCCTCGTCGTTGATGCCGGCGATCTCGAACGTCCGGACACCGATGCGGTTGTTCGCGATGCCGAGCCGGACTCCACGCTTCGGAAGCTTGTGCTTCGCAAACAGCTCCTTGAGCGTCTCGGCAAGCGCACCGACATCGCGCAGCTCGCCACCGACGACGATTCCTTCGGCGAGCGGGACGCGCGCGATCTGAAGCAGCTCGGGTGAGCCGTTGTTGGACACCCGGGCCGCGGCAACCTGCGACGCGCCGATCTTCAGCCCGACGAGGCCATTCTTCGCTGCTCCGGCGGAGATGCTTTTCTGCTTCTTCTGGCGGGGCTGCTTCGCCGCCTTCGGCTGCTGCTCGGGCTTCTCGCCCTTGGGCGGCCGCTTCAGCTCGAGCTTCCAGAACGGCGTCTTGGCTTTCTGGGCGAGGGCCTCGGTCGCGACGGCTTCCACGGCGGTCGCAGGCTTCGGCATCTTGGCCCCCCGCGCGAACGAAAGCTCCTTCTTCCAGAACGGCGCGGAGGCACCCTTGGCGACCTTCTCCTTGCGCGCCTTCGACTGCTTCGGTTCCTTTGCAGCCTTCGGCTGCTTCGGCGCCTTGGCACGACGCGAGAACGAGAGCTCCTTCTTCCAGAAGGGGCCGGACGCTCCAGCGGCGTCCTCTGCCGCCGGAGCGGGAGGCGCCTGCGGCGCGGGCGCTTCGACGGTCGGGACCGGTTGGGCGACGCTCACCGGCTGCGCGGGCAGGGAGACGAGCGGCGCGACGATCGTCGGCATCTCGTCCGGGAGGTCGTTCGGGTCGAAAGACGTCGTCAGCCAGCCGTAGTCGCCGGTGACGCCGGGCAACGCCGTGCTCGCAGGCGCCTCGGCCTCCGCCACGGGCGACTGCTCCGGCTCCGCAGGGGTGGCGGGCTCGGGCACGGCGACAGCCTCCTGGGGCTCGAGCACCGCCTTGACCGCGGGCGCGACCTCTGCCCCGGTGGTCGGCTGCTCTTCGCCCTTGGGCTTCCGCCCAAAGGAGATCTCCTTCTTCCAGAACGACTCGGCCACGTGCGCCTAGCTCCCTGAGACCCGCAGCCCACCGAAGACAGGTTCGGCAGGCGGGGCTGCAGCATGACCGTTCGTGTCGGCCGACGCAGATTCCGAGCCGTCCGAGAAGCCGGCGCGCTCGAGCAACCCGTTCAGCTGCTCCGGGCGCGACGACCGTGTCATCGCGATGTCCTTCGTGACGATGCCGCGAATGATCAGCTCGGCGAGCGACTGCTCCATCGTGATCATTCCCTTGCTCGTGCCGGTCTGCATGACTGAGTAGATCTGCTCGACCTTGCCCTGGCGGATCAGGTTGCGCACGCCGTCGTCCGGCAGCAGGATCTCGAGGGCCGGCACGCGGCCCGCGCCATCTGCAGTCGGAAGCAGCGCCTGCGTGACGACGCCCTGAAGCGTGCCGGCGATCTGCACCCGCACCTGCTCCTGCGCCTCGGGCGGAAACACGTCGATGATCCGGTCGATCGTTCCCGGCGCCGACTGCGTGTGCAGCGTGCCGAAGACGAGGTGGCCGGTCTCGGCCGCGGTCATCGCGGTGCCGATCGTCTCCAGGTCGCGCATTTCGCCGACGAGGATCACGTCCGGATCCTGGCGCAGCGCACCCCGGAGCCCCTCCGCGAAGGACGCGCAGTCGACCCCGATCTCACGCTGGTTGACGATGCAGCCCTTGTGGCGGTGCAGGAACTCGATCGGATCTTCGATCGTGAGAATGTGGTCGTGACGCGTCGTGTTGATCTCGTCGATGATCGACGCGAGCGTCGTCGACTTCCCCGAGCCGGTCGGGCCGGTGACAAGCACGAGGCCGCGCGGCTTGTCGGCGAGCTGATGCAGCGCCGAGGAGAGGCCGAGGTCTTCGAGTGACTTGATCTCGTTGGGGATGAGGCGGAACGCTGCGCCGAGCGTTTCGCGCTGGAAGAAGACGTTGACGCGGAAACGGGCGACACCCGGGATCGAGTGTGCGAAGTCGAGCTGGCGCAGTTGCTCGAGCCGCTTCTGCTGCTCGCTCGAGAGAATGCGGTAGAGAAGATCGCGCGTGTCCTCGGCGCTCAGCGCCGGCACGCCGTCGAAGCGTTGCAGGTGTCCCTTCAGGCGCACGACTGGCGGCGCCCCCACGGTCATGTGGAGGTCGGACGCGTTCAGTTGCACCATCTGCGAGAGCAGCTGGTCGATCGAGGTGACTTCGCTCATGTGGCGGCTATCGGCAGCGCTGCTGCCTGACTTGAGGGATCCAGTAGGACGAATTTGGGTCGCTCGTCCCTCCGATGGGGTGCCCCCATCGAGCTAACCCGCAGCGGGTGACAGCGAATCCCTCAAATGGGGGCGCGGCACCCCTCACGGTGTGCCGATAGGCGCCTTGCTACCGGTAATCCCTCATGTGCTTGGAAGGAGCTACAGAGGAATGCTCAACAAATTGCAGACGCGGCTTCAGAGTGACGAGGGCTTCACGCTCATCGAGCTCCTGGTCGTCATCATCATCATCGGGATCCTGCTCGCAATTGCGATCCCGTCGTACCTCAAGTTCAAGGATCGGGCGAACAACGCAGCAGCGCAGGCCAACGTCCGCGCGGCTGTCCCGGGCATGGAGGCGTTCAACGCCGACCGTGGCTTCTACACGGGCGCAACCTCAGCGGTCCTGCAGGCCTCATACGACCAGGGCATCAAGAACATTCGCGTGAAGACTGCGACTGCGACGACCTACTGCATCGATTCGACGGTCGGCACGTCGGTCTACAAGAAGGCCGGC
>JBKJQL010000007.1:0-12206 GCA_046594035.1 Gaiellaceae bacterium | reverse complement strand
GCGAGATGTTCGCGACCACGAGCGGCGAGCTTGGGAGCAGCTCGTCGCCGGCAACAAGCTGCGCGTTGACGGTGACGCCGTTCACGCGCGCGTTTTCGAGGGTCGCCTCGATCGAGGGCTCCTCGATGTCGACGCCGAGCACCGGTGCGAAGCCGAGGAGTGCGGCGGCGATCGCCAGCACACCAGATCCGCAGCCGACGTCGAGAAGCGGCCCGGGCTCGAGCTCCTGCAGCGTCTGCAGGCAGAGTTGCGTCGTCTGGTGCGAGCCCGTGCCGAAGGCACGGCCCGGATCGACGATCACGGTCAGCCCGTCGGCCGGCGGTGTCTCCCATGGCGGGCCGACCCAGAGGCGCCCGACCTGGATCGGCCGGTGGAAGTTGCGCCACCTGTCCTCCCAGCCGCTCTCGACGTCCGCGCTGCGACCGCTGCCGAAGAAGGCCCAGAGGCGCTCTTCTCCCGCGGCGTCGGTGTAGGCGGCGAGCTCGGTTCCCTGCGCCTTGTCGACCTCCTCGAAGCCCTGAGGGAAGAGCTCGATCATCGTTGCCCGCGCTTCCTCGAGGCGTGCGAATCCGACCTCGATCGAGACCCTGCGCAGGCCGGTGGGCTGGGACGTGCTCAGCGGAACGCGCTCTTCAGCTTGTCGAAGAAGCTCTCGTCGTTCGCGCGATAGGTGTTCTCGTCGCTCGCGGCCTCGAAGTCCTCGAGCAGGCGTCGCTGCTCGTCGCTCACGTGGCGCGGGACGGAGACGTTCACGAGCACGCGGTGGTCGCCGCGACCGAAGCCCTGGAGCACCGGCATGCCCTTCGACTTGAGCACACGCACCTCGCCGGGCTGCACGCCCGCCGAAAGATCGAGCTCGACCGGGCCGTCGAGCGTCTCGACACTCATCGTCGCGCCGAGCGCAGCCTGGACGATCGTCAGGTCGACCTGGGAGTAGATGTCGTTGCCCTCGCGCACGAAGCGCGGGTCCGGCTTCACCCGCACGAGGACGTACACGTCGCCGGCGCGACCTCCGAGCGCCCCGGCGTGACCCTCGCCGGAGATGCGGATGCGTTGGCCGTCGTGGATTCCCTCGGGGACGTCGACGGTCAGCTCGCGCGACTCGACCGTACGCCCCGCGCCCTCGCAGTCGGCGCACGGGTGCTCGATGATCACCCCGCGGCCGCGGCACTCCGGGCAAGCCTGTGCGCGCACGAACTCGCCGAAGACGCTGCGCGAGACGTGGTGCAGCCGCCCGGTGCCTTCGCAGCGCGAACACGTGAGCGGCTCCGTGCCGGGCTCGACGCCGTCGCCGCCGCACGTCTGGCACGCAACCGCAGCCTCGAACGGCACGGACACGGTCGCGCCGCGCGCTGCTTCGACGAGCTCGATCTCGATCTCGGCGCCGAGGTCCGCGCCGCGCTGCTGCGCATTGCCGCCCATTGCCGCGCCGAAGATCCCGTCGCCGAAGAACGACGCGAAGATGTCGCCGAGGTTTCCCATGTCGAACTGCGTGGGCGAGAAGCCGCCGGAGCGCAGCCCGGCGTGGCCGTACCGGTCGTAGAGCGAGCGCCGTTCCGTGGTCGAGAGCACCTCGTACGCCTCGGTGATCTCGCGGAAGCGAACCTCGGCCTCGGGATGGTCGGAGACGTCCGGATGCAGCTCGCGCGCAAGGCGGCGGAACGACTTCTTGATCGTCGTCTCGTCGGCGTCACGCGCGACGCCCAGCACCTCGTAGTAGTCGCGGTCGGTGGCGGCCATCAGTCCTCGCTGTAGACGTCTTCGACGAAGCGGGAAAGCTCGTGCGCCGCGGAACGGACGGAGTGCAGCGCCTTCTCGTAGTCCATACGCAGCGGGCCGAGCAGGCTGACGGTGCCGAGCGCCTGGTTCGTGAGCCCATAGGTTGCGCCGACGAGCGACAGGTCGCGCAGTCCGGGCTGGTCGAGCTCCTCGCCGACGCGCGCGAACGGTCGGCGCGGGTCGGTGCGCTGTGCGAGCACATCGAGCAGCGCGGCGCGCTTCTCCAGCGCCTCCATCAGGCTGCGGTAGGCGCCGATCTCCTCGACGCGCATCTCGTCGAGCAGGCCCGCAGCGCCGCCGACGAACAGCTGCCGGTCCTGGTCTGCTGCCTGCTCGAACGCGCCGCGGATCACGAGCAGGAACGAACGCTCACGCGGGCTCAGGCCCGATTCGTCGAACGCGACCTTGACCGCGCGCGAGCCAAGCCGCGCTCCGGCAAGCCGCTCGTTGAGATATTCGGCCGCCCATGTGACGAGCCCCGCGTCGACGCCGTCGGGCACCGAGTACCGAAGGTTGGTCACGCCGCCGGTCGAGGTGATCACGACGACCATCACGACGTCACGCTGCAGGGCGAGCACCTCGACGTGGCGGAGTGTTGCCGCGCGCAGCGGGGGCGCCGACACCAGCGCGAGCAGCCGCGAAACCTGCGAGAGCATCTCGGTCGTCGCCTGCAGGGCCTCCTCGACTTCGGCGTGCGCGGCCGGCAGTTCGATGCCGAGGTCGGTCGGTTTCGACTCCGGGCGCGCAAGCAGCTCGTCGACGTATAGCCGGTATCCGGCCTCGGTCGGGAGCCGCCCCGCGGAGGTATGGGGATGCGTCAGCAGCCCGAACCGCTCGAGCTCGGCGAGCTCGTACCGGACGGTCGAGGGCGAGAAGCCGATGCCCGCCTTGTCGACGAGCGTCTTCGAGCCGACCGGCTGCCCGGTCGCGACGTACTCCTCCACCACGTGGCAGAGCAGGTCCCGTTGCCGGTCGGAGAGCACGATTCTCACGCCCCCATGGTAGGCGGCAGCGGCGGCCAGACCGCTCCCGGCTAGGCGAGCAGCCGCGCGGTGACCCCGCCGCCCAGGAAACGGCCCCGTTTCGTCAGCGTGAGGGATCCGTCCCCGCGTTCGACCAGCCCGCCGCGCGCCAGGCGCTCGAGGGCCTGCTCGTCGAGGCTCGACTCGAGCCCGTCGAGCGGCAGCGGCTCGTCGAGCCGCAGGCCAAGCATCACACGCTCGGTGTCGCGCACCTTTGCTGGCAGCTCCTCGAGCTCCCGCGGCGGTGTCTCCCCACGCGTGAGCGCGGCGACGTAGCGGGCAAGCGCCGGCGCGTTGCGCCAGCGGCGGCTCTCAATCGTGCTGACCGCGCCCACGCCGATCCCGAGGTAGTCCCGTCCGAGCCAGACGCCGAGGTTGTGCTGCGCCCGCAGGTCACGTGCTTCGACCCGGCAGAAGTTCGCCGTCTCGTACCAGCGGTAGCCGGCGGTGGTCAGCGTCTCGACGACGCGCTCGAAATAGGTCTCCATCGATTCGGCCTGACGCTCCAGCTCGGCCCCGTGGGCGTGCGTGAAGCGGGTTCCCGGTTTTGCTTCCAGCTCGTAGGCGGAGACGTGCTCCGGTTCGAGCGCCAGGGCCTCGGCGAGGTCGCGCTCGAGATCGGCGGGCTCCTGGCCCGGGATGCCGTAGATGAGGTCGAGAGAGATGTTGTCAATTCCGGCATCACGTACAACCTGCACGGCCCGGCGGACGTCAGCGGGCCGCGCGCGACGCTGCAACACGTCCAGAAGGTCTGTGTTGAACGTTTGTGCGCCAATTGACACACGGGTGACACCCTTCCGTGACAAAAGACGTGCCAGCTCCGGCGTCGCCGTCTCCGGGTTCATCTCGATCGTCACCTCGTCCGCCGCGGGTAGCGCGTCGAGCAGCCGTTCGAGCGCCAGCGGATGCGTCAGCGTCGGCGTGCCGCCGCCGAGGTACACGGACTCGAGCTCGGGCGCGAGCAGGCTGCGCTCCCGTTCGAGCTCGCGCAGCAAGGCATCCACGTAGCGGTCGTGCTCGCCGTCGCGACCCACCACGGTGACGAAGTCGCAGTAGCCGCAGCGCGACGAGCAGAACGGCAGGTGAACGTAGAGGTGCCGTGCGCCGGTCACGACCGCTGCTCCTTCCTAACCCGTGCGGCGCGGACGCGCGACGAGCTCGCCGCTGCAGTTCGGGCAGGTGTCGTCCATCGATTCCGCGCAGGCGACGCAGAACGTGCACTCGTGAGAGCAGATGCGCGCGTCACCATCGGGAGCAAGCGCGTTCCCGCAGCGTTCACAGAACGTGCGCATCTCAAGTGCCATTGCTACGTCTTGGCCTTCTCGTTCAGGTTGAGGACGGCGAGAAATGCCTCCTGGGGCACCTCGACGCCGCCGACGTTCTTCATGCGCTTCTTGCCCTTCTTCTGCTTCTCGAGCAGCTTGCGCTTACGCGAGACGTCACCGCCGTAGCACTTCGCGAGCACGTCCTTGCGCCGCGCCTTCACCGTCTCGCGCGCGATGATGCGCGCGCCGATTGCAGCCTGGATCGCGACGTCGAACATCTGGCGCGGGATCTCCTCGCGCAGCTTCTCGACGAGCGCCTTGCCTCGCTCGAACGCGAAGTCGCGGTGCACGATGAGCGAGAGGGCATCGACAGGCTCGCCGCCGACGAGGATGTCGACGCGCGCGAGGTTGCCTGGCCTGAAGCCGACGATGTCGTAGTCGAAGCTCGCATACCCCTTGGTACGTGACTTCAGTGCGTCGTAGTAGTCGAGCACGATCTCAGCGAGAGGCAGCTCGTAGGTCAGATGCACGCGCTCCGGCGACAGGTACTCCATGTGGTCGAACTTGCCACGCCGGTCGTTGTTCAACTCCATCACGGTGCCGACGAACTCTTTCGGGACGATGATCGACGCCTTGATGTACGGCTCTTCGACTTCATCGAACGCGTCGGGCAGATCGGCCGGTGTGTGCACCTCGACCCACTCACCGTTCATCGGCTTCACGCGGTACGCGACGTTCGGCGCGGTGACGAGCAGGTCGAGATCGAACTCGCGCTCGAGCCGCTCGCGCACGATCTCCATGTGCAGCAGGCCGAGGAAGCCGCAGCGGAAGCCGAAGCCAAGCGCCTGCGAGGTCTCCGGCTCGTAGAAGAGGGCGGCATCGTTCAGTTTCAGCCGTTCGAGCGCGTCGCGCAGCTCGGGGTACTGGTCGGACTCCGTCGGAAAGAGGCCGGCGAAGACCATCGGCTTGACCTCCTTGTACCCGGGCAGCGGCTCGGCAGCGCCGTTCTTGTCCGTCGTCAGCGTGTCGCCGACGCGCAGTTCGGAGACGTCTTTCAGCCCGGTGATCACGTACCCGACCTCGCCGGCAGTCAGCTCCTTGACCGGCCGGTTGCCCGGCGACATGAAGCCGATCTCCTGGGCCTCGAAGCGCGTGCCGAGCGCCATGGCGCGCAGCCACTCGCGCGGCTTGAAGACGCCGTCGACGACGCGGACGAACGCGACTACACCGCGGTACTGGTCGTAGGACGAGTCGAAGATGAGCGCTCGAGCCGGTGCTTCCGGGTCGCCCTGCGGAGACGGGATGCGCTCGACGATCGCGTCCAGGACCTCACCGACGCCCTGGCCCGTCTTCGCAGAAATTCGGAGAACGTGATCGGGATCGTCACCGATCAGATCAGCCACCTCGGCGGAGGCGCGGTCGGGGTCGGCCTGCGGAAGGTCGATCTTGTTCACGACGGGAACGATCTCGAGGTTGTTCTCGATCGCAAGGTAGGCGTTGGCAAGCGTCTGCGCTTCGATCCCCTGCGCGGCATCGACGACGAGCAACGCGCCTTCGCAGGCCTGCAACGAACGCGACACCTCGTAGGTGAAGTCGACGTGACCCGGCGTGTCGATGAGGTTGAGCTGGTACTTCTTGCCGTCGCTGTGGGTGTGCCAGAGGCAGACCGACTTGGCCTTGATGGTGATGCCGCGCTCGCGCTCGAGGTCCATCGAGTCGAGCAACTGGTCGCGCATCTCGCGCACGGAAACGGTCTCCGTCAGTTGGAGGATGCGATCAGCGAGCGTCGACTTGCCATGGTCGATGTGCGCGATGATCGAGAAATTGCGGATGTGTGCTTGGTCCATAGCGATCAGCCGCGGCGCAAGCGGCCCCGCAAGGAGAGTAGCGCCTGCATCTCGCGCACCCGGAGCGCGCGCCCGGCCAGAAGGTAGGCCACCGTCGCGGCTGTGAGTGCCGGGATCAGCGAGAGGAACTGCCCTCCGAGTGAGCGTCCGGCGGCCGCGTCCAGCGGCTTCCAGACGGCAAACGCCACTCCACCCGCGATCGCCGCGGCGATGAACACGCGAACGAACGACGTCCAGACCTCGTCGAACTGGATGCGACCGAGCCGCCGGCGCAAGAGGATCAGGAGCGCGGCTGTCCCGGCGACGTTGACGATCGACGTCGCGAGGGTGATCCCCCAGATCCCGAGCGGCGAGAGGGCCAGGTCGAGCACGACGTTGAAGAAGAGATTGGCGAGCGCGATCCAGGTGGGGATCCAGTTCTCCTGGAGGCTGAAGAACGCGCGGTTCAGCATCAGCATCGTTCCGTTGAACGTGAGGCCGAGCGTCAGCGCGGCGAGGCACGCAGCGACGATCGGCGTCTGCTCAGGAGTGAACTGGCCGCGCTGGTAGATCAGCCGCGTGATCGGCTCCGCGAGCACTGCGGTGACGATGCTCGCCGGCACCAGCAGAAACGCAATCTGGCGCAAGCCGAGCGAGGTCGTGTCCCGGAAACCCGTCATGTCGCGCCGAGAAGCGAAGCGGGCGAGCGACGGGAATAGCACCGTCGCGATCGCGACGGAGAAAACGCCCTGCGGGAGCATGTAGATGCGGAACGCTGCGTCGATCGCCGCCGGCGCGTTCTTGCTCACGAGCCAGGCGCCGATCACGCCGTCGATCAGCGCGTTGATGTTGATCAACCCGAGTCCGAGCGTGACCGGCAGCATCAGCTTGAAGACCTGCTTGACCGCCGGGTCACGCCAGTCGATCACGGCCTGCAGCCGGCCGTCGCGACCGCGCAGCCAGGGGATCGGCAGGAGCACCTGCACGACCGTCCCGGCGAGGATCGAGCCCGCGTACACGTACAGCTTGTGGTCGGCGCCGTGCACGTGCGGAACGCCGAACACGAGCCCGGCGATGATCACGATGTTCCACGCGACCGGCGTCAGCGCCGGGATCGAGAACTCGTCGTAGGTGTTGAGGATCCCGACCACGATCCCCGACACCCCGAGCAGCGCGACGATCGGGAACAGCAACTGCGAGAGGCCGATCAGCAGCCCGTGGTGATCGGGATAGAGCGGCGGCATGATCCACGGGGCGACCAGGACGAACAGCGCGGTGAGCGCGCCGAGCGCGAGGAGCGTCAGCCAGAAGAGCGATGAAGCGACCCGCCAGGCGCGTTTGCGCTCGCCTTTCTCGATCAGGTCGCTGAAGACAGGTACGAACGCGGACGAGAGGGCGGCGTCGGCGACGAGCGCACGAATCGTGTTCGGCACGAGGAACGCGATCTGGAAGGCGTTGACCGGGCCGTTGATCCCGAAGTAGTTCTTGGCCACGACCTCGCGGAAAAGCCCGAGGACGCGCGAGATCGCGGTCGCGAACGAGAAGATGGCGGTCGAGAGGGCAAGCCGCCTGACGGGGCGCTCGGTGACCGGCGTCGCCGCCGGATCGGCGGTCTCACCGGGGCCGCTCGTGGTCGTATCGTCGGCCACTGCCCCGAACGTTACGCGGGCGAGCGGTCGAAAGACTGCTCTGCTACTTTTCTGGCGCCCGCTGAAGCGGGCATTTCACTGATATGCCCAACATCAAGCAACAGAAGAAGCGCGTACGCACCGCAGCCGAGGAGCGCCTCGAGAACCTACGCTACCGCTCGACGATCAAGACGCTCGCGAAGCGCCTGGCCACCACGGCCGAGGCGGACGACAAGTCTGCCGTCGAGGAGGAGCACAAGGCTCTCGTCAAGCTGATCGACCGCGCGGTCGCCCGGGGCGCGCTCCACAAGAACGCGGGCGCACGGAAGAAGTCGCAGGCAGCACGCCTCGCGACCGGCCCCCGCGCCTAGTCCCTCTCGCTCGCCCCGGTGAGCACGTCGCTCAGGCGGCGTCTTTGACGACGCCGCGCGGCTGCGTGATGTCCACCAGCGCGCGTTCCAGCTCCAGCTCGTTCGCGAGGCGGGAGCCGCCCTTCAGCGCATGGTCGAGCTCGGCGAGCCGGATCAACGCGTCGTCGAGCTCCGCGCCGCTGAAGTTCCGCACCTGCGCGTAGAGCTTCTGCGCGGGGTAGGGCTTGATGCCGATCTGCGGCGCCGCGTCCTGCGGTGAGACCCCCTGCTCGTCAAGGCGGTGCGCCATGCGTGCGCGCTGGACATGCTTCGTGAGCTGGGCGACGAGGCGCGGGATCGTGCGCGAAATGGGATCGGGGGTACGGTCAAGCATCTTCTCCGCCTCCCGCAGGACGAGGCCGACGTCTCTCGTGCCCCAGGCGTCGGTCAGGTTCCACGGCGGGGACTCCGCGCGCGGCGCGACGAGCGCCTCGACGTCTGCGGCGGTCACCTCCGCGCCGCTGGCCCAGGTGGCGATCTTGTCGACCTCACCCGAGAGCTCGTAGAGATCCTCGCCGACGAGATCGGCGAGGAGCCGGCACGCCTCGGGCTCCGCCTTCGTCTTCTGGAGCTTGAACTGCTCCGCGATCCAGCGCGCGACGGCCTTCATCACCACGTCCCAGAGCAGCAGCTCGCCCTTGGCCGCGACGGCCTTCGCGAGCGGGGAGTCCTTCTTCAACTCGCCGCCGACGAGCGCGAGCGTCGTTCCCGACGCGGGCGCCTTCAGGTAGTCGGCAACCGCCTTCACGTCGGCGGCCTTCCAGGACTCGACGCCGTGCACGACGACGAGGCGCGTGCCTTCCCCGAAGAGGCCCATCACGTTGCAGGCGGCGACGGCGTCTTCGCCTGTCGTCTCGGTCACGTCGAGCAACTCGGTCGCGTCGGTGTCGAACCGCGCACGGAGGCGGTCGATCGTCCGGTCGACCTTCGGGCGGTCGCTGCCCGCGATCAGGTAGGCCGGTTTGAGGTCGTCCGCCATCTCCTCCAAGCATAGGCCGCGGCCACCAGAGAGCCGGCGGCTGCGAGAGCGGCCCCCGTTCCGCTCACCTGGGCGAACGGGACGGCTGCGACTGCGCGGGCGCAGAACGTGACATACGCGGCGATCCAACCGTTCAGCGAGGCGAGGGAGGCGGCGAGCGAGGGCGCGACCGGGTCGAGCGCGGCGGTCGCGAACGCGAGCCCGAGTAGCGGCCCGACCGCAGGCTCGACGAGAGCGTTTGCCGGGATCGCGAGCAACGGCACCGCACCAAATTGCAGCCAGAGGATCGGTGCGGTCGCAACACTGCACGCAGCCGAGAGGGCGACCGCCGCGGCGATCTTCGCGTGCACCGGGTATCCCTCGAGCTCGCGTAACAGGGGGCCTGCGGCGAGGAAGATCGCGGCCACGGCGGCGAACGACAACTGGAAGCCCGCGTCCAGTAGCGCGTACGGGTTCCAGGCGAGCAGGACGACCGCGGCGAGCAGCAGCACGTGCCACGGATCGCGCTCGCGCGCCATCAGCCACGCGATCGACGTTGCGGCGCCCGACACCGCCGCCCGGATCACGGACGGCTGCGGGCCGACGGCGAGCACGTAGGCGCCGATCGCCCCGAGTGCCGCGACGTGCGCCCATGCACGCGACACGCCGACCGCCCACGCGAGGCCGAGCATCCCGGTCGCGAGCAGAACGACGTTCGCGCCCGAGACCGCGAGCAGGTGGTAGAGCCCCGACCGTCTGAAGGCCTGTTTGAGCTCTGGCGACAGTCCGTTGTCGTCGCCGAGCACGACCCCTTCCAGGACCGCGCGCCGTTCTCCCGCCAAGCCGGGCGCGGAGGCGCCGCGCAGCCACGAGCGCAACCGGTCTCCGGCTCCTGCGAGCCCACCGCGGCGCTGCCGGGTGGCGCTCCAGTCGTCGACGCGGAAGACGACATGGATGCCTTGCCGACGCAGCCAGGTGCGCTCGTCGAAGCCGTTGGCCGGCCCGCGCGGCAGCCGCACGAACGCCAGCACATCGACGAGTGCTCCCTGCGGAGGCGCGCGCCCGAGCGGCAGGTCGAGCTGCACGCGCTCTTCGATGCGTCTTCCCTCGAGCACGAGCACACGACCCTGTTGCCGCTGGCCGAACTGACCGACGCGCGGCTCGCTCGTCACCTCGACCAGCGCGCGTCCGGCGCGGCCGACCTCGGAGCGGAGCGGGCTGCGGTCCAGCGCCTCCAACCGGACGCCGCCCCACCACCACCCGACGAGCGCGAGCAGTGTCGCCGCTCCGGCGAGGCGTACTGCAGGCGGAAGCAGTAAAGCTCCGGCAACGCCCGCGAGCAGCAGCGGTCCCGCGGGGCCGCGCGGCCGCAGTGCGAGTGACGCTGCGAGCCCAAGCGCCGTTGCGGCGATCAGAACATGGGCTGGCAAGACACGGCTCATGGAACGACCAGGCCGCGCAGGTCGGCAATGCGAGCCGGCCCGATGCCGGAGATCGCGTCGAGCTCGTCGACGGAGCGGAACGACCCGTGTTGCTGGCGGTACGCGACGATCTTCTCTGCGGTGACAGGGCCGACGCCCGGCAGGGCATCCAGCTGCTCCGCCGTCGCCGCGCTGAGCGAGACCGGCCCCGCGGCCGCAGCGCCCGCCCCCGTTCCGGCGCCCGCAGCGACCGCCCCGCGACGGGGCACGAGCACCTGCTGACCGTCGGCCACGGGAGCTGCGAAGTTCACGCCCGACCGCTCGGCCCCGGGCCGGAGGCCGCCGGCGTGCGCGATCGCGTCGGCGACGCGCGCGCCCTCACGCAGCCGAACGAGGCCGGGGCGCCGCACGGCGCCGACCACGTCGACGACAAGTGCGCGCGCCGCGGGTGCCGCCGCCGTGACCGCAGGCGTGATCGGCGCGACGCGCAGCGGCGCCGGCGATCCCGCAGCTGCGTGCCGCCACGCGACGACCACCAGCAGGAGCGCGAGGACCGCCGCCGCGAGGACGCGGCGGCCGTGCACGCCGAGCGGGAATGTCGCCATCCACGAAGGCTGCCGGGAGAACCGTGACGCGTGGGAAACGCGTGTGTGCCGAAAGCGGAACTAGTGCGGGGCGACGAGCTCGCGCGCGTCCGCGTCCCAGCGCCACGCCGAGCCCGGCACGAGATGCGTCCCACCGACCCAGCGATCGATGCCGAGCAGCTCGACGCGATCCGCCTCACCGGCCAGCACGCTCCGGCCGGCGTCCGTGATCGCGGCCGCTCCCTCGGTCAGCGAGACCAGAGGCGCCAACGCGGCCAGCGTTTCGAAGACCCACGAGTCACCGTGGAACGGCGCCTCCTCGAGATCCTGCGACGCGACAAACAGCGCGCCGGTCAGCAGCGGACCGTCCGCGAGCAGGGTCAAGAGCTGGCGCTCCGTCCGCGAGAGCCCGTCGCGCACACCCGGCAACTCTTCGAGCAGCCGCCCGAACGCCGCGCCGAGGAACGGGCGTGTCGCCGGCGGATCCAGCCTCACTGCCAGGAGCGCCCGTGGATCCGACGAGCGGACCGCCTCCCACGCCAGCTGCGCGCCCGCCGTGTCCGCGTCGGTGACAGCGCGCCGCTGCGGCCACAGTGACGCGAGCTGCGGCGAGTTCAGCTCGCCAAGACCGCAGAATCCGGGCCGATCGGGGAACGCTCCGATTTCGATCAGCTCGAGCTGCTCCGGATCGAATCCCGTCCCGCCCGCGAGCGCGAGCACGTCGATCAGCTGCAATTGATCGTAGAGGTCGTGCTCGAACCACAGCACAATCTCTTTGCCCTCGCGCAACGCGTCGACGAAGCGCGCGTCGCGCGCCAGCAGCTCGGCACGCAGTGTGTCCTCGTCACCCCACCCGTACGACGCCAAGAAGACCGCGCGCGCGTCGATCAGCCGTGAGCGTTCTCCTGAGCGCACCGGGCCGGCGTAATACGCGTCTCTCCACGCAAATGACTCACCGCCGAGCCCGGTCTGCAAAAGCGGGACGGTAGTGCTGTCGCCGTTCGTGACGTGCAGCACGTCGCTCAGACGACGATGTTCACGAGCTTGTCCGGCACGACGATCACGCGCCGCTCTTCACCCTTCAGGTGCGCCTGCACCTTCTCGGACGCGCGGGCCCGTGCGATCAGCTCGTCCTCGGAAAGCCCGGCCGGTACCTGCACGCGGTCGCGCACCTTGCCGTTCACCTGGAGCACGAGCTCGATCGTCTCGCGCTGCAGCAGCGCATCGTCGGCGACCGGCCACGGCGATTCCCAGAGGTTGGTCGACTGTCCGAGCACGCCTTGCCACAACTCCTCGGCGACGTGCGGCGCCCA
>JBKJQL010000221.1:0-2715 GCA_046594035.1 Gaiellaceae bacterium | reverse complement strand
GGCGCTCGGCGGCCTCGTTCAGTCGGTGAGCGACCGGGGCGACGTCCGCGAGCGCTGGCCCGCGCCACAGCGCGAGAGCCGCGTGCAGCTGCTCGGCTCGCTCGGCGGGCGCCAGAGCGCGCGCCTCCTGGAGGAGCCGCTCGAAGCGGCTCGCGTCGACGGCCTCGGGGTCGACGGCGAGGGCGTAGCCGGGATCGCGGGTGACGATCGCGTCGGCCCCGAGCAGCCGACGGAGTTGCGAGATGTGGCCCTGCAGCGCGGTGGCCGCGGTGTGCGGCGGTTCGTCGCCCCAGAGGGTATGGATCAGCCTGTCGGCCGAGACGAAAGCTCCCGGACGGGTCGCCAAGAGCGCCAGCGCGGCGCGCTGTTTCCGGCCTCCCAGCCGGACCGAGGTGGTCTCTCGTTCCGCTGCTACTGGGCCGAGCAGGCGGATCTCGAGACCTGACGCCGCAGGGTCGATGCGACGGATGTTAGTGGAACGTTAGTGGGGCTGGCAATGCTCGACTGGGCCATCACTGCGGCAGGTGATGTCTTCAGCGCTCCCGACATTGTCGTCATGAAAGGGCGGTCAGGCATCAAATGAGGGCACAACTCTTGCGGACGTTTGTTCTTACGGTTCTCGCGATCGGCGCGGTGGCAACGCTGTCGTCGTCCGCGCTCGCGTCAGGCCCCACGGCACTCGGCGCATCCGGGTGGCAGATCTATGCGAGCACGACGCAGTATGCGAATCCCACGCCGGGCACCCAGATCCACGGGAACCCCACCGAGTACGGCGGGGCGCCCGCGATTCCGGCGCAGAACGATTTGGGCTGGGCGAACTGCGGTTCGACGGCGCCGACGCGGTTCGGCACGAACATGTGCCCGAACGCGTCGACGATCGGCATGGCGGTCCCGTCTGTGCTGGGAGGTTGCTGGACCAATCTGAACTTCACGTGGTTCCAGGCGCTCGTCAGCATCCCGGCCGGGACGACCATCTCGCAGTTCAGCGTGAACATGTCGGGGGCCGACGACGGCGCGCGGATCTCGCTCGTCAACTCGGCGAACCCCGGCGGCATCACCCCGCCGGGCGGCTACATCTACCAGCTGACCGGGCAGACGACGGGCAACCTCGCGAGTTACGTCGTCGCGGGCGAAGTCAACCGGGTCATCATCACGCAGGTCGACGACTGCGCAGTGGGGAACAACCTCAACTCGGCGCAGGTCTACCTCAACGGCGCCGTGATTCAGCCGGACACGGCGGCGCCGAGCGACGCGCCGGTCGTCTCGCCGGCGCCGAACGCGAACGGCTGGAACAACTCGGACGTCGTCGTCGCGTGGAACTGGACGGACAGCGGCTCGGGCGTCGACGCGGCGAACTGCACGCAGTCGAGCACGTCGTCGGGCGAGGGCTCGCTCACGCTCAGCTCGACCTGCAATGACCTCGCCGGCAACTCGAAGACCGACACGCGTCACGTGAAGGTCGACAAGACGGCACCGAACGACGCTCCGACGGTCGTGGCGTCGGGCAACACCGTCACCGTCCACTGGAACTGGTCGGACGGCGGTTCCGCCGTGGACGCGGCCAACTGCACGCAGTCGAACTCGAAGTCGGGCAACGGCCTGGTCACGATCACGTCGACCTGCTCCGACCTCGCGGGCAACTCGGCGTCCGACTCGGTGCAGGTGCAGCTCGACAACTCGCCGCCGACGGACAACCCGTCCGCCGTGCCGGCATGGAGCACCTCGGACGTCACGGTCGACTGGAACTGGACGGACGACGGCTCGGGCATCGATCCGTCGAACTGCCAGCAGTCGAGCACGTCGTCGGGCGAGGGTGAGATCACGCTCACTTCGACCTGCTCCGACCTTGCAGGCAATTCGGCGACCGACTCGGTCAAGGTGCACGTCGACAAGACGGCGCCGGCGGATCATCCGGTTGCGACTCCTGCGGCGAACGGTGCCGGCTGGAACAACTCGGACGTCACGGTCGCCTGGAACTGGACGGACGGCGGCTCAAGCATCGACGCGGCGCACTGCACGCAGTCGAGCACGTCGTCCGGTGAAGGATCGATCACGCTGACCTCGACCTGCACCGATGTCGCCGGCAATTCGGCATCCGACTCGGTCACGGTCAACGTCGACAAGACGGCGCCGAGCGTGACCTACTCCGGGAACGTCGGCACCTACATGGTCGACCAGACTGTGTCGATCTCGTGCTCGCCGAGCGACGCGCTCTCGGGGATCGCCTCGAGCACGTGCGCGGGCGTATCCGGGCCGGCGTGGTCGTTCGGTCTCGGCAGCCACACGTACTTGGCGTCCGCAACGGACAATGCCGGGAACCAGGGCTCCGGTTCGACGACGTTCACGGTGAAGGTCGACGCGTCGAGCCTGTGTGCGCTCGTCACGCAGTGGGCGAAGAACGCGGGCATCGCGAACAGCCTGTGCGTGAAGCTGAACGCGGCAGCGGCCGCGGCAGCGCGCGGGCAGGCGAAGACGAAGCAGAACAACATCGATGCGTTCGACCATGAGGTAAGCGCGCAGAGCGGTAAGGGATTCACCGCCGCGCATGCGAGCCTCCTCGTGCAGTTCGCAGCGGCGCTTTAAGGCCTGGCGGCAGAGGGGCCGGCGTTCGCGCCGGCCCCTCTCGGGTCTTCTGGTTCAGACTCGACTGGGAGAAGCCCGCGCTGGTCCCGGATCAACGACCATCTATCAACGTAAGCAGAGCCTCCTCGTACG
>JBKJQL010000086.1:0-3009 GCA_046594035.1 Gaiellaceae bacterium | reverse complement strand
TGCCGGAACATCAAGATCCTCTACAACTTCCAGCCGCCGACGACCGACGATGAGGTACACGCCGCGGCCGTGCAGTACGTCCGCAAGGTCAGCGGCATGACGAAGCCGTCGCAGGCGAACCAGGCCGTGTTCGAGCAGGCAGTCGCCGACATCACCAGCATCACGCAGCAGCTGCTCGCCGGGCTCGTCACCCAGGCGCAGCCGAAAGACCGCGAGGTCGAAGCGGAGAAGCGCCGGGCGCGCTCCGCCGAGCGCTTCGGCCGCGTCGCCTAGGAACCCGCGCTCAAAAGATCCGCGATGAAGGAGCGATTCCCGGGTGGACGTTCCGTAGATCACTGCGGACGAGATACGCGAACCTCGTCTACAGCTCGAGCTGCGGCTCAGGCAGGGAGCTCGAGCGGCTGCCCCAGTGTCAAGCTCGCAGCGGCCCGTCGCGCCTCAGCGCGCTCGGCGGCATCCCGCCACAGCACGAGCACGAATGGGACGGCGCACAGGATCAGGAACGGGACAATCCGGACCGGGCTCCCGTAGCTCCTCCCGTCTCCGTCGAACCACATCAAGAGCGGCACGAGCCATAGCGGGGAGAACGAGCGCCGAAGCAGTGCGACGGGGACGTAGAGCAGCACGAGGTAGTGCGGCCAGAGGATCGGCGTGAGGAGCAACGCGAGCCCGAGCGCGACGACGAACGACCGCTCGTCGGTGATGTCCCGTTTGAGCCGATAGGCGGCCAGAGCGGCGAGCATCGCTCCGCCGGCGAGCACAAGGCGCTGGGCGGCGGGTGCCGAATATCCGGCGGTGTGCAGGAGCGCGAAGGGCGAATAGCTGCTCGTCCCGACGAGCTCGGTCATGCGCGAGAGCAGGCGCGGATATTGATCGAGCCCGGCGAACGCGATGCCCTTCCACGCGACGAGCGTCATCGTCACGCCGGCGGCGGCCGAGAGCGCCGCGGCAGTGAAGCGTCGCGTGTAGACGAGCCAGAGCCACAGCGGCCAGAGGAAGACCTTCGCGACCACCAGCATCGCGACGATAGCCCCGAGACGCGCCGTCTTGCTCCGGTAGCGCCAGGCTGCGGCGACGCCGAGGAGCAGCAACGGGCTGAAAGTTCCGAGGGCGGCGCTCGCCGCTACCGGAACGGAGAGGAACGCAACAGCGTGACAACGCCAATCGCGAACGCCCAACAGCCGCAACGCGAGCATGACCGAACCGAGGTTCAACGCGAGGAACAGCGTCTTCGCCACCGCGAACGGCAATACGGCGAACGGCACGAGCCAGTACGCGGCGGGCGCGGGATAGACGAACGGTGCGAACGTGAACTGGTCGACGACCGCCGGCAGCGCATCGACGAGTGGATACGGGGACTGCCCCGCGAGGACGCGGCGCCCCGCCTCCGAGAAGCTTAGGAAGTCGGTTCCGCTCCGATCACCGCTGACGGCGCGCAGCGCGATGAGCGCGTACATCAGTGCAGGGAGCGGCAGAAGAACGAGCAACGCAAAGACGTTCGACCGGACGAGTAGCGGCGCGACGAGGCGCAGCCGTCGTAGCCGCGGTCGCAGTGCGATCGCCGGAAGGACCCCTTCGGTCATCGATGTTCAAGAAGCCGCGCACGCCAACTTCTTGTTCCCCGAAAGGGGTATTTACGCGAACTTCAGGCCAGCGCGATGACGTTCTCGTCCCGCGACGACGCGTACTCGTCACCGAGCCGCTCGCGCAGCGTCTGCTCGAGCTCGCCGCTCTGCTCGAGCTCTTCGACGATGTCCGCGCCGCCGACGAGCTCGCCCTTGACGAAGACCTGCGGGATCGTCGGCCAGCCCGAGATCGCCGAGAGCTCCTGGCGAATCGCCGGGTCCGGAAGCACGTCGACCGCGGTCACCGATGCCCCCGCGCGCCGCAGCGCATCGAGCGCGCGACCCGAATTGCCGCACATCACAAATGACGGGGTGCCCTTCATGAAGATCGCGACATCCGAGCCGTCGATCACCTCTTTGATCTTGTCCGAATAGCTCATGCCGCTCCCTTCGTCTTGATGCGCAGCTCATGGATGGTGCCGTCGGCCAGGGGCGCCGAAAGCGCCTCGTACACGCGCCGGTGCTGCTCCACCAGCGAGAGGCCGATGAGCGACGGAGACGTCACGACCACCTGAAAATGGTCGCCGCCGCCGGTCCGATCGATCACGTCGAGCTCGGTTGCGTCGGGGAACGCGCTCTCGAGCAACTGACGGAGAGGCTTAGTGCTCACGCTTTCGATCGTAGCCGTCAAGACACCACTGACAGGCGGTCACCGGGGCGCACGCCGGCTGCGGCGCCCTCTTCCAACTCGATCACGACCTTCGCACCTCGCCGCGAGGCCATCCGCCACGGCTGCAACGACGGCACCACGTCGAGCACGACCAGGTCGCGGTCGCAGAACACTGCATCGATCGTGAAGCGCATGAAGAACATGTGGATTGAACCAGCCGGGCGAAACAACATGCCCTCTCCTGGCGCGAGTGACGTACGACCGAGCAACCCGCGCATGCGCGACCACGGACTGCGTGCGATGAGCAGGCGGTCGGCGACGACAGTTTCATCCGAATTCAGAAGCGTTGCGATCTGCATCATCGGTTGGTCCTAACCCTTCGGAGTGACGTGCACATAAGCATGAACGCTCGGGCATCACCCTTCGGAGTGACGTGCACGTAAGCATGAACGTTCGGTCCTCACCCTTCGGAGTGATCTTCACCGAGCACCCGCAAGTTTTGCATGCACGTGGCTTCTTCACCTCTCGCACGTCGCTATTTCCCGATCCGTCTCCGCCGCCGCCGAAGGGAGGTGCACAACATGGAACTGCGCGATTGGTATGAGCTGCTCCGCATTCAGCTCAAGCGCGAGGAGGGCCAGACCATGGCCGAGTACGGCCTGCTGGTCGCCCTCATCGCAATCCTGCTCGTGGCTGCGCTCGTGACATTCAGAACCGCTCTGGAGGGCACGTTCACCACAATCTCGAGCAAGCTCTAGCGCCGCCGGCGGCGGG
>JBKJQL010000039.1:0-22493 GCA_046594035.1 Gaiellaceae bacterium | reverse complement strand
GCGCTCGGGCGCTGACCCTTCGCGTGCGAAGGGAACCGTCGCGACGAGCGCGACCGACGACGCGGTGATCGCGACCAGGAACGCCGCGATCAGATACGCGTAGCCGAAGGTCGTCGCCCGCCCCGCGCCGAGCCCCGACGCGAACCGGAAGGCGATCACGTAGAGCCCCTGCAGCGCGAGCGGAAGCGCGATCCCCTCACCGAGCTCGACGAGCCGGCTCCACAGCTGCTGGTCGGGACGTCCGACACCGCGACGGGCGAGGAGCGGCACGAGTGGGATGAACAGCGAGAGCGCGCCGTTCAGCGCGAGCCCCCACCCGAACGCCACGACACCGTGCCCGACGAGTGCGAGGGTCAGGACGACACCGGCGCCCGACCCGACGGCGAAGCCGAAGGCGGCCCACTGGTAGTCGTCGAGCGCAGCGAGCGCGCTCGCGACGAGCCCGCCGAAGATCTGCGCGACCGCAGAGACGACGACGAAGGGGAGCAGCCGAGCGGCGTTGTCCTGGGCTTCGGGATTGGAGGTCAGGATCGTCGCGATCCCATGCGGCCAGGCAACCGCTGCGATCGTCACCGCGGCGAGCGGCACGGCGAGCGCAGCGACCCACGTTCCCACCTCGGCGGCCAGGCGACCGGTCGTGAGTGCCACGACGAAGCGCGGCAGGACGATCACCCGCAGCGAGCCCGCGACTAGGACGAGTCCGAGGTAGACGCCGTACGCGGCAAAGAATCCATCCGTCTTAACGCCGTGCCCAAACTTGCGGGCCAGAATGACGCCCAGCACCGCAGCAGAGCCGCTGACAGCCGCAGTGGAGATCCCCGTCCAGAGGCCGCTGCGCACAGCCCCCTGACCTGCTGAGCGGTTACCCTCCATCGATGCCCGCCGACGATACCGCCACCTGGACTGAAAGCGAGCTCGCGGGGCTGCGCGAGGAGTTCGGCGACGCCTATCGCGACCGCACCTGCCTGGTCACCGGTGCCGACGGGTTCATGGGCTCACACCTCACGGAAGCGCTCGTCCAGCTCGGCGCGAACGTCGTCGCATTCGTCCGGGCCACCTCGTCCGGCGCCCTCAACAACATCGGACATCTGCACAAAGACCTCTCGGTCGTGTTCGCCGACCTGACCGACAAGACGTCGATCGACTACCTCATCCGCGACCACCTGGTGACGGCGGCCGACAAGCCCTACGTCTTCCATCTCGGCGCGCAGGCGCACGTCGGTGAGTCTTGGCACCGCCCCTACGAAACCGTGATGGCGAACACGATCGGCACGCTCAACCTGCTGCAGTCGATCGTCGACCACGACGTCGAGCTCGAGAAATTCGACACCGCCGGTACGTCGGAGGAGTACGGCAACGTGCGCGAGAACGTCCGCGAGCACCACGATTTCGACGACCTCGGGTCGCTGATCCTGCACGAGCGCTCGCCGATCAACCCGAAGTCGATCTATGCAACCGCGAAGGTGGCCGCGGACTTCTTGACGATGAACTACCACGACGCGTACGGCATCCCCGGTGTCGTCACGCGCATGTTCAACAACTACGGCCCGCGCCAGAACCCGCGCTACGTGACGGGCACGATCATCTCGCAGGCGCTCTCACGGCCGGAGATCGAGCTCGGCGCCCTCGAACCGCTGCGCGACTTCTGCTTCACGACCGACGGCGTTCGCGGCCATCTGACCGTGGCGGCGAAGGGGACTGCCGGAGACGTCTACGTCTACGGCCAGGGCGAGAACATCTCGATGCGCGACTGGACGGAGCTGATCCTCAAGACCGGCGAGGAGCACGGCTTCTGGGGCGGCGACCGGCGGATCGTCACCAACGAGAAGCGCCTGCGCCCAGGGGTCACGGACGTGATGGCGCTGAAGGTCGGCTACGACAAGTTGAACGCGGAGACAGGCTGGACGCCAAAGGTCTCGTGGGAGGAAGGCGTGCTGCGCACGATTCAGTGGTACGCCGCGAACCGCGATCGCTGGACCGGACGCGTCGACTGGATGACGCGCCAACCCGCCGAGGCGAAGTGAGCCCACTCACGTTCCTGACCCGTTCCTGGGGCCGTGAGTAAAGCCCTCGTCACGGGCGGGGGCGGCTTTCTGGGCTCCCACCTCGTAGCGCGGCTGGAGGGGGCGGGCCACGACGTCTTCGTCGCGCGCCGGCGAGACTACGACCTGACGCGGTTCGACGACGCCGAACGGATGTACGCCGACGCGCAGCCGGAAGTCGTGTTCCACCTCGCGGCAGAGGTCGGTGGGATCGGCGCGAACCGCGAGAACCCCGGGCGATACTGGTACGCGAACCTGATGATGGGTGCGCATGTGCTGGAGCTCTCGCGCATCCACGAAGTGCGGAAGACCGTCGTCACCGGAACCGTCTGTGCCTATCCGAAGTTCACGCCGGTGCCTTTCAACGAGGACGACCTCTGGAACGGCTACCCGGAGGAGACGAACGCACCATACGGCGTCGCGAAGAAGTCGATCCTCGTCGGCGCGCAGTCCTATCGCACCCAGTACGGCCTCGATGCGATCTATCTGCTGCCCGCGAACCTCTACGGTCCGCGCGACAACTTCGACCTCAACACCTCGCACGTGATCCCGGCGCTGATTCGCAAGATGATCGACTCGTCCGGAGAAGTGGTGCTCTGGGGCGACGGCTCACCGACGCGCGAGTTCCTGTACGTCGACGACTGCGCCGACGGCCTGCTGCTTGCAGCCGAACGCTACGACGGCGGGGACCCGGTGAACCTCGGCACGGGCGTCGAGACCTCGATCCGCGAGCTCGCCGAGCTGATCGCCGAGCTGACGGGCTTCGAGGGCGAGATCGTCTGGGACACCTCGATGCCGAACGGCCAGCCGCGCCGCCAGCTCGACGCAACGCGCGCCGAGCAGCTCTTCGGCTTCCGTGCCGGCACCGAGCTGCGCGACGGGCTCGCACGCACGATCGCCTGGTACCGGGATGCCGTCCAGGCCCATGCGCGCTAGCGTCGCACTGCCGTCATCCGTCGACGCGGCGGCGATGGTGAGGACGTGGCTCCTGCGCGCTGCGGCCTTCGCCGAGCGGCGGCGCTGGTGGATCGTCGGTCTCTGCATCCTCGGGCAGTGGGCGTTCGTCTGGCACCACGCCCGCACGGACATCCACCACAACGGCTGGATCTTCCAGCACGGCGATGATGGCCCGTGGTACTGGACGACGGCCTGGGCTCAGACGTCCCTGCACGTCCCGATCACCGCCATTGGACCGGGCTGGCCATACATCCTGACCCCGCTCGCCGCGGTCTTCGGGCCCAACATGGCTAACGGACTGCCGGCCGTGATCGCCCTCAACCTGCTTGTCCTCGCGCCCGCCTCCGTGCTTGGCATGTACCTCGTCGGAGAGCGGATCGCCGGGCGACTCTTCGGCGTCTGGTCAGCGGTGCTCTGGACCCTGATGCCGGCGCTCGCAGTGGCTCTGTACACCCCGAGCGGCCGCCACGTGATCGTCGACTCGTTCCTGCCAACGGCGACCGGGCTGAATGCGCTGTCGGACTACCCCTCGATGGTGTGCGCCATCTTCTGCGCGTACCTCGTGCTCCGCACGATGGACAGCAACTTGCTCGCCGACGGCGTGCTGTGTGGGCTGCTCCTCGGGTTCCTCGTGCTGCTCAAGCCTGCGAATGGCCCGCTGCCGCTGGCAGCCGTTCTCGCGCTGCTCGCTACGCGGCGCTTCCGGCCGGTGCTCGGCGTGATCGCGGCCGCAATACCGGCGGCGTTCGCGCTCGCACTCTGGAAGAAGACCGGTGTCGGCCAGGTACCGATCCTCTCGGGTGGTGGCGGCGGCGGAGGCGGGGGTGGCGCCGGCGCGGTCGCTGGGAACGCCAACAAGTACATCAACATCGACCTTCATCACCTGTCGCTGATCGTGCACGATCTCGGTCAAGCGTTCTGGAGCGTCCGGATGCTCGAGTTCTTACTCGTTGCGGGCGCGTTCGGCCTGATCGCGCGCGGTCGCTGGAAGGGTGCGTTCGTCGTTGCCTGGTTCCTGGCCTTCGGCCTGATCAAGGGCACCGTCTCGTACGCAAACGTCTTCGACACCTCGCTCTACCGTTTCCTGCTTCCCGCCTGGCCGGCGTGGACACTGATCGTCGCCGGCGTCGTCTTCTGCTGGCCGACGGGAGCCGTGACCCGGGCACACCGGCGAAACACCGAGCTGCACACGACTCGAATTCCAGGACCGCGTCTGTTGACCGGAGCGGCGGTCGTGCTCTCGCTCGCACCGCTCCTGCTCGTGTTCGCCGTGTCTGCCGCAAAGCGAGGCGCGATCATCGACGCGAATTACACGGGCGCACCTGTTCCCGCCGTCGACTTCGGCCTGCGCTCGCTACGCACAGGCCCTGACACGGTGCAGCTCGACTGGAAATCGATGACGACCCCGCGCGCCGACACGAGATATGCGATCTTCAAGGCGATCGACGATGGCTGCGACTACTCAGGCCCGAACCTCTGTCGATTCCGAATGCAGCTGATCGGAACAGCGCAGCAGGCATCGTTCACCGACTCTCAGGCGGTCAGCCGACGGCTCTATCGCGTCGGGCTGGTCGCCGGAGACGCGGTTCAGGTCGACAACCCGGCATTGCTCCTGGTCAGCAAACCGCTCACGGTCCCCGTCCGATGACGGAAACGCCGACGCTGTCGATCGTCGTGCCGGTGCACGACGAGCAGGAGTCGCTCGAGGAGCTCGTGCGCCGGCTCACCGAGGCGCTCGTGGAACTGCCCGAGGTCACGGCGGAGATCATCCTGGTCGACGACGGATCGCGCGATGCGAGCTACCCACTGCTGGTCACGCTGGCCGGACGCGACCAGCGGATCAAGGTGCTGCAGCTCTCGCGCAACTTCGGCCACCAGGTCGCACTCACCGCCGGCATCGAGCGGTCCTCGGGCGATGCCGTGATCGTGATGGACGCCGACCTCCAGCACCCGCCGGAACTGATCGCCGAGTTCGTCAGGCTGTGGCGCGAAGGAAACGACGTCGTTTACGGCGTGATGCAGAAGCGCACCGAGGGGTGGTTCAAGCGCGTGACCGCGCGTGCGTACTACTCGTTGCTGCGCAAGCTGACGCAGGTCGACATGCCGGCCGCAGCGGGCGACTTCCGCCTCGTCGATCGGGTCGCCGTCGATGCGTTCGTCTCGATGCGCGAGCGCGACCGGTACGTGCGCGGGATGTTCGCCTGGCTCGGGTTCAAGCAGACGGGAGTGGACTACGAGCCGCCGCCGCGCTTCGCCGGGCGCAGCAAGTACACCGTGCGCAAGATGGCGCGTCTGGCCTTCGACGGCATCTTCAGCTTTTCGATCTACCCGCTGCGCATCGTGCTGGTCTTCGGGCTGATCGTGTCCGTGATCTCCTTCGTGCTGGGAATCGTCTCCGGCGTCTCGAAATACGTCGGTATCTACACGGTCCCCGGCTGGGCGACGATCGTCGTCGTGGTGACGTTCATCGGCGGCATCCAACTCGTCGTCCTCGGCGCACTCGGCGAGTACATCGGGCGCATCTACGAAGAGGTCAAGCGGCGGCCGCTGTACGTCGTCAGGAGAGAACACGGCTTTGAGGACTAGGCGCTTCGGCGTCGAGCTCGGCTGCCTTGCGTTGATCGTCGCCGCCGCGGCCGCGGTGTACGCGCGGAGCCTGCATACCGCGACCGCGTACGACGAGGGCAACTACCTTGCGAGCCTCGACGCGCTGCGCCACGGCCAGCACCTCGGCAGCGACGTCTTCCTCGACCAGCCGCCCGGCTGGTACCTGCTGCTGCAGGGCGTCGGTGCGACGTTCGGCAACAGCGTGACGGGCGTGCGCACGGGGTTGTTGGTGATCGCGCTGTTCGGCCTCGTCGCCGCCTGGGCGGCGGCGCGTGTACTGGGCGGTCCGCTGGCCGGGCTTGCGGCAGCCGCCTTGCTCGCGATCGCGCCGCCGTACCCGACGCTCGCCGCGAGCGTGGAGTCCGACCCCGCGTCGACGGTCTTCGCGCTCGCGTCGATCGCGATCGCGCTCTACGCACGCCGGCGTCCGTGGCTGTGGGCCGCGTCGGGCGCGGTGTTCGCGCTCGCGCTGTCGGTGAAGCTCTTTGCCGTCGTCGCCGGGCTGCCGCTCGCCGCACTCGCGCTGCGCCACCGGCGCGTCCAGGAAGCTGCGTACCTCGTCGCGGGATTCGGGGCCGTCGTCGCCGGATTCGCGATCGGCTACCGCCACGTGCTGCACGAGGTCTGGCAGGGAGTCTTCGGGGCGCACCTCCAGGCGGTAGGCGGCCACCAGCCGGGGGCGGAATCGAATCTCTCCCGGATCATCCGCCTGCCCGACCTGCACACGCCGTTCGGCTGGCTCGCGTGGGCCGGGATCGCGGCCGCGATCTTCTGGGTCGCCCGACGCAAGCCGCTTGGGCTCTGGCCGCTGTGGCTCTTCGCGGTCGGCGCCGCTGCTTTCACGCTGACGATGCGCCCGCTCCTCGACCACCACCTCGTACTGCTCGCGACGGCGCTCGCCGTGCCCGCGGGAGCGTCGGTCGCACTGACGCTGGCGCGCCTGCGGGACTGGGCGCTGCTGGCGCTCGTCGTGTTCGTCTGCGCCGGCCTCTACCAGGAACAGCACCGCCTCGCGCGGAACGACGTGCCCGAGCGGCCCGACTACGTCTGGGCCGCGCAGGTCGTGGCGCAGAACACCTCACCGAACGAGCTCGTGGTGAGTGACGTGCCGTCGATCCCCTATCTCGCGGGCCGTCGCGAGCCGGGCCAGCTGATCGACACGTCGATCGCGCGGATCATCAACGAGTACCTCTCGCCCGCAGGTGTCCTGGAGGAGATCGAGAAGTCAGGCGCTCGGGTCGTGGTCGTCGGCCGGAACTTCCGCTCGAAGCCGGCGATCATCCGTGGCCTGGAGCAGCGCTACCCGCGCAAACTCCGGCACGGCGAGGTCACCGTTTATCTTCGCCCTCGTTGAGCCGCGCCTCGAGCAACGCGAGCTTCTGTGCGAGCACGACGTTCTGGTCGGAGAGGCGCGAGATCACCGTCGAGTAGTGCAGCAGGACGAGGATCACGAACATCAGCCCGACCGCGAAGAGCACTGCGGGCGGGTAGCCGCGCACACCCAGCCAGCCAGCGATCGTGTTCAGCCCGCCACGCCACGCCGAGAGGACGACCAAGACGACCCCCGTCACCAACCAGAGCAGTGCGTACTGCTCGCGCAGGCGACGCGAGCGGATCAGCTCGAAGACGACCAGCACGAGGATGACCGACGCCGCCGTCGCGGCGAGCGACACCTTCAGCGGCGTGCCTGCGGCGATCACAGATGCTCCGCCGGCACGACGCTACGACGGAACAAGCCGACGAACAACGCGACGAAGACCTTCGCCATGTAGTAGATCGAGCGCAGCGCGGTGATCGACGACTGGCCATGCTCGCGCTCGCGCATCGCAACGGGCACCTCCGTCAAGCGCAGGCGGTGCTTGATCGTCATCACCAAGCCCTCGACCTCGGGATAGTCGTGCGGGTAGTCCGCGGCGAACAGGTCGAGCGCCTTGCGGTTCAGCGCCTGGAAACCGGACGTCGTATCGGTCACTCGCTGCCGCGCGATCGCGGAGACGATCACCGCGAGCAGGCGGATGCCGATGCGCCGCGTCGCCGACGAGCGGTAACCCTCGCCGCCGCTGAAGCGCGAACCGACTGCAATGTCGGCCTCGCCTGCGAGCACCGGCGCGAGCACCTTCGGCAGCTCGGACGGGTCATGCTGCCCGTCGCCGTCGCAACGGACGACAAGGTCGTAGCCATTCGCATGCGCGTACTGGAAGCCGGTCTGCACGGCGCCGCCGATCCCCAGGTTGAACGGCAGCTGCACGACGTGCGCACCGTGCTGCGCGGCGACCTCTGCGGTGCGGTCGACGGAGCCGTCCGAGACTACGACGACATCCAGCGCGGGATCGAACGCGCGCAGCTCGTCGACGACGCGACCGATGTTGCGTTCCTCGTTATAGGCCGGAACGATCGCGATCCGGCGAAGCAACTCAGCCGACACGTGCTTCCTCTCGCAGCCCGAGCAGCTCGAGCAACTGGCGTGCGCGGTGACGGTACGTGTGCTCGTCGAGCACACGTTCGCGAGCGCGCTGTCCCATTTCCTCGGCCTGAGCGGGATCGGCGAGCAGATCGCGGTAGGCCTGCGTCGCCTGGTCGGCGTTGTCCACCACGATCAACTCGGAGCCCGGCTCGAACCAGCGCTCGAGCCCGTTGTAGGGGTTCGCGACGATCGCAGCACCCGCCGAAGCGAGCTCGAACGGTCGGCACGACGACGATGCGTACACCGTCGCGTGCGAGCGCCGAGTGATGCAGAGGTTGACGCGCGCCGCGGAGATCGCATGCGAGAACGTGTTGAACGGGACGTCGCCGACCAGCCGCGCATTCCCGGTGTCGCCTTGGAAGTCACGGCCACCAAGCGCGAAGTCCACGTCGATGAGCGCGCGTGACGGCTCGCCGACCATCGACTCCATCCACTCGCGGCGGAACTTGTCGCCGTAGCCGTAGAAGAAGACGTCCATGGTCTTCTCGACGGCTGCGGGTGCGAAGAAGTCCGGGTCGGCGCCCCAAAAGATCGTCTCGGCGCGCCGTGCGCCGAGGTCGCGCAACCGCTCGCTCGCGCCCTCGGAGTTCGAGACGAGGAAGTCGTACTCCGACGGATCGGCCTGCGTGTACCAGTTGAACCCGGTATCCATCCCGCCGAACTCGGGGAGGCTCATCGGTGCGTCGCCGTCGTAGAAGATCACCGGGATGCCGTAGCGCTCGCGCAGGTACGTCGGGATGCCGCGCAGGTGCGACATCGGGATCGTGAAGATGACGATCGCGTCAGGGCGCTCGCGGTCGACGAGCCGGTCAAGGTGCCTCTTCCAGCGTGGGGTGACCCAGCGCCACACCGCCTCGCGAGTCATCCGCTCGCCGAAGCCGTCCTCCGGGTTGTCCTCGGCGCGGCGCAGGTACGAGTCGCCCTTGAGTCGCGCCACGACATCGCGTGCGCGGGCGAACGACTCGCCCTCGACGTAGGTCGGGTTGGGAGCAGTGCGCCACCAGGGCGAATCGACCGGCCGGCCGCGGTACGGCGTGACGACGAGATCGGCACCTTCCTCGTAGAGGCCCTTCCAGAGCTGCCACCACGCGGGAGTGCAGCCGTAACGGAAGTCGAGGTCGACTGCCGACGCCGCGACGAGCAACTTGGGCGGACTCATGCTCGAAGTGTCTCAGAGGGGGATTACGACGCTGTAAACGGTCAATACGCCCCACGCTGCGAGAAAACCGCGCCGGGGGTCTTGAAGAGGATCGTCACGTCGAGCCAGATCGACCAGTTCTCGAGGTAGTAGAAGTCGAGCCGAACGAGGTCGTCGAAGGTGAGGTCGGAGCGGCCGGCGACCTGCCACAGGCCCGTCACCCCGGGGAGCACGTTGTAGCGCTTGCGGTGCCATGGCTCGAGGCGGTCGAAGTCACGGAGCGGCAGCGGGCGGGGGCCGACGAGCGACATCTCGCCGCGCAGCACGTTGAGGACGTTCGGCACCTCGTCGAGCGACAGCCGGCGCAGAACACGACCGACCGATGTGACGCGTGGGTCGTCGCGGATCTTGAAGAGCGCCCCGCCTGCCTGGTTCGCACCTTCGAGCTCGTCCTTCCTGCGGTCGGCACCTTCGACCATCGTGCGGAACTTCAGCATCTGGAACGGGCGTTCGCCGAGGCCGACGCGCGAGTCCGCGTAGAGCACGGGGCCGCGTGAGGAGAGCTTGATCGCAGCAGCGATCACGAGCCAGAAGGGCAGCCCGAGCACGACGATCAGGGCACCGACGACTGAGTCGAACACACGCTTCGTCGCCCAATCGGCGCCGGCGAAGATCGGTGGACGCAGCTCGAACAGCGGCACGCCCTGGCCGGGCACGTACTCGCCTCGCTCGATCAGGAGCTCGGTCGTGCGCGGAGCGATCCGGACCTTCACACCGCGACGGTGCGCCGCCTCGACGATCTCGAGCAGCCGCGTGTCGTCCAGCCCGGCGTCCGCGACGAGTAGCTCGTCGAGAGGGCCGCGTGCGAGAGCTTCCTCGACCTCGGCCGGGTCGATCTCGCCGGCGAAGTCGTAGTAGATGCCGCCGCGGCTTGCACCGAGCGAGGCACGCAGGTGGGCGCGCGCGGCCGGATCCCCGACCAGCATCGCCTTGCGCCGGACGCCGACCGCGCGCAGCATCAAGCCGGTGACGAGCTCGTAGCTCGCTCGAAAGACGCCGATCAGCACGGCGACGAAGATCGCGCCGACCACGTAGAGCCCAAATGTTGTGAAGTGCTGCCCCGTACCTACGGCGAACGCGAGCGCGAGAGCGGAGACGAGGAACACGCTCGGTACGACGCGGCCCACACCCTCGCGAAGCTCGCGCGGCGAGTAGAGGCCCGCGCGCCAGAAGACAAGGATGAGCATCAGGATCAGGAACGGGAGCCACTCGGTCTCGGTGTTCCAAAGGAGGCCCCAGAGGGTCGGCTTGGGGTCGAAAAGATCGGCGCGCAGCGCGAGGGCTGCGTACAGGCCGATCGCCAGACCAGAGACGTCGATTGCAACCAGCACCACGATGCTCGCGACGCGCCGCAGCAAGGTCTTCACCGGTGAGGCCGACAGGAAGTACGGGCGAGCAGAGCGGACATCCTCCGCTGGAAGCGTCTCGTTCACGCGCCGATCGTAGCTCCCAGCCAGTCGATTTCCGGGGCATTTGCAGCGAGCTCGGCGAGCATGTCGATCCCCAGCGGCTTCCGGCGCAGTCGCAGCGCGCCGAGAACCGCGTGCAGTGCGAGAGCCCGGCGGCGGTCGACGAGCTCCCAGTCGTGGAAGTGGACGTGCACAAGCCCCCGCAGGGTCAGGAGGTCGCGTCCCAGCATCCCGATCGAATGGGTCGCGGGCAGCTCGAGCAGCGACGCACCCGAGGGGAGCCGGACCCGGCACGGCCCAGCGACCTGGAGGCGCGGGGCGCTCTCGTCGAGATACGACTGTCTGAACGTCGTCGCCGAGCAGTCGACGTAGTCGAACGCGGCAAGCGTCTCGGCAACGGGCTCGTCGAGGTACCAGCCGCCACCGCAAAACCAGCGCGGCGCGAGGCCGCGCGCGCGGAGCCATTCGATCTCGTCACGCACCACGGCGCCGGCGTCGGAGGCAGCGGGCGGTCGCGCCTGCGTGGGGCCGCCCCAGTGGGTGTGGTGGCCGAGGGGGGCCAGCTGCGCCGCCCGGCGCGCCCGCTCGAGCCAGAGGTCTTCGTTCTCCCCCGAGGCCTCGTGCGGGGGCCGGATCAGCGGTGTCACGACGAAGCCCGCAGGCCGGCGCTCGAGCAGGCGCTCGAAGGCGGCCCACACGGCATCGTCGAGCGGTCGCTCGACGTGGCAGGAGACGACGGCGTAGCGTTCAAGGCTCTTCACCGTGCGCATCTTCGCAGCGACACGCTTCTCGACACTGGTCGTCCTCTCTGCCGCGGTCCTGCCGCGGCTGGCCGTCCTGCTCCGGGAGCGGGGCTCGATCCTCGCCTCGTTCACCGAGAAGAGCGACGACTTCGCCCGCGTCTTCGTCTCCAGCGGGACCTACGGGTTCGTCCCCGGGATCCCTTCCGCCTACACCCAGCCGCTCTACGGCTGGTTCCTGATCCCGCTCTACTGGATCGACCGCCAGTGGGCGGTGGTGGGCGTCGCGCAGATCGCAGTCGCAGCAGCGACGGCCTACCTCGTGCTGACGATCGGACGGAAGTTCCTGAACGAGCGCGCGGCCGTGATCGCAGCGCTGCTCGCGACGCTGAATCCCTACCTGGTCTGGCACGACGTGCACATCAACCGCGAGCTGCTCGACCAGCTGCTTGCCACCACGCTCTTTCTCGTCGTGCTGCTTGCCGCGCGAGCAGGCTCGCTCTGGCTGGTCGCCGCGACCGGCGCCGTCGCCGGGATCGCCGTGCTCGGCAACTCGCGCCTCGCCGCACTCCCGCTCGTGCTGGCGGTGTTCATCGCGTGGCACCACCGCCGTTACGCGCTCGCGGTCGTCGGTATTCTGCTCGGCTGTTCCGTTCTGGTCGTGCTCCCGTGGGCCGCGCGCAACAAGGTGCAGGTCGGTTGCTGGGCGATCACGACCGACGGCAAGGCTCTCTGGAAAGCGAACAACATCAACACCTACGACACGTTGAAGGCCGGCAAGTGGATCGACGACGTCCCGCCGCTGCCGGGAGCGCCGAGGAAGACGCCCGAGTTCGAGAAGGACTTCTACGCGCAAGGACGCCCCGTCCCCCGCGTCGACGAGTGCGCGCAAATGCGGCTCTACCAGGACGCGACGTTGGACTTCTGGCGCGATCATCCCGGCGAGAAGCTGAAGCTGATGGGACAGGCGACGCAGCTGCTCTGGAGCCCGAAGCAGACCCGCACGCAGGGCGGGCCCGAGGCGAAGGCCGGAGCGTGGCGGCAATGGCTTGAAGCCGTGTGGGCGATCCCGGTCTACCTGCTCGCACTGATCGGCCTCTTCTTCGTGCCGCGAAGGTTCGCGGCGCTCGCGATCACGTTCCTCGCCTACAACACTCTCGCGGCGTGGGTCTTCGCGGGTGCAACGCGTTACCGCGTGTCATTCGACTTCGTGCTCGCGCTGCTCGCCGGCGCAGCGATCGCGCGCCTGTGGAGCAGATCCCGATACACGGCCTCGACACCGTCCGCGGCCGCGCCCGCCGAGAACTGATCGAGCGCGCGGCGGCGCGCCGCTTGCCCGAACCGGCCCACGAGCTCCGGATCTTGCGCCAGTGCCACGAGAGCGCGCGCGAGCGCGCCGACGTCGTCCGTCGGGACGACGATCCCCGTCTCGCCGTCGGCGACGATCTCCGGGAGGCCGCCGACGTCGCTGACGATCGCGACCCGACCACGCTCGGCGGCTTCGAGCGCGACCATGCCGAAGCCTTCGCCGCGTGACGGAACGACGACGATCGCATTCCGCTCGTATACCTCCGAGATCGGCGCGACCCGTCCGAGGAACGTCACGCCCTCCGGTGCCGCGGCGCGTAGTTCGGCATCGAGCGGCCCGGCGCCCGCGATCTCGAGCGACAGCTCGGTTACCTCGGCGCGCGCAACGGCGAACGCGCGCAGCAGGAGATCGAAGCCCTTGATCGGGATCAGCCGTCCCACGGCGCACAGCCGCGTCGGCGCAGGCGGGGGCGAGGGCTCGGGCCCTGCGTCGATCCCGTAGTGGACGACGGTGAAATCGTGCTCGGAGAACCCCTGCGTCCGCGCGAGGTAGCGGGCGAGACCGTGCGAGATCGCAATCTGGCGGTGCGCGAAGTGCGCGGCCGCGCGGTCGGCTGCCGCGATCACGCGGTTCGAGCGGAACTCGTTGAAGCCGTGCTTCGTGCTGAGGCGCACCGGCACGCGCGCCAACGCGCCCGCCGGCAGGCCGAGCACGTCCGCGTGCACGAGGTGCGTGTGCAGGATCGTCGGCCTGCGGCGGGCGAGCCGCGCAGGGACGGTCGGGTCGAGGTCGAAGCGCATGCGCCACGTCTCGGTCGGCACGTCCCGGGCGCGCATCTCCTCGACGAACTCGAGCGCTCCGGGCTCGCCCTCGTGCAGCACGAGCATCCGCGCGTCCCAGCCACGGTCGCGCAGCAACGGCAAGACCGAGAGCAGATGGGCTTCCGACCCGGAAATGCCCGAGACCTTCTGCACGTTGAGGACATCCGTCATTGCGCCGCCTCGAGCACCCGCTCGGCCCAGCGGTCGACGGAGTGGTCGCGCTCGACGCGCGCCCGCAGCTCGCGACCGATACGCGCGCGGGCCTCGGGCCCCGCGTCCACGAGAGCCCTGATGCGATCGGCGAGCGCCTGTGCGTCGTCCTGCGGGAATCTCAACGGAGGCTCGATCTCCGCCACGAGCGAGTCGAAGCCAGGGTTGGAGACGAGCACGGGCAGGCACGAGGCCGCCGCCTCGAACACGACCTTGTCCAGCGCCCCGCTGCGCATGTTGTTGACGAGCGCTCCCACGGACGCGTAGACGTCTGCGATCTCGCGGCGGGACACCGGCGGCTCGACCGGTACGCCCAGCGTGTCGCGATAGGCACGTTCCTCGCCGGTCAGCGACGGACCGCGCAGCTCGAGCTCCACGCCTGCGCGCACTGCCGCGGCGACGATCGTGTCGAGGCCCTTCGCCGGCGAGGTCCGGCCCAGCGCAAGCAGTCGCAAGGGATCCTGCTGCGCGACGCACGGCAGCGCCTCGATGTCGATCCCATGCCCGATCGGCGTCACCTTCGGCGATGCGAACGGGAAGGAGCTGCGATCGACGGTCAGCACGCGCGTGGAGAGGCGTTCCGCCACCCGCAACAGGCGCGACGAGCGCCAGTGCGTGAACCAGAGCAGCAGCGGGATCCGAAGCGGCCGAACGAGCGGTGCGGCGAGCACGGCGTAGATCGGCGACATGTGCGCGAGCACTGCTACCGGACGCGTGCGCAGCTCGGGGGCGAGTGCTGCGGCGAACCGCGCGCCGCGCAAAAGCTGCGACGACGCGGCTAGCTCCTTCACGCGAACGTTGGCGGGCAGGCCTGCTTCCCGTGCGACGAGCGTGAGCACGACGAGCTCGTCCACGCGCTCAGCCAGAGCGCGCAGCATCGGCACGGTCGCGCCGAGTGCCGGGTCGTCCGGATCGACGCGCTGCGTGATCACGATGAGCTTCATGCGTCGACGAGCGCCCGCATGCGCTCCGCATACTCGTCGGGCGAGACGAGCCAGCGTTCACCGGCTGCACGCGCGTTCGCCGCGAGCCGCGCGAGCTCCGCGGGGTCGTCGAGCACGGCGAGCGCGTCGGCGATCGCCTGCGGGTCGGGCGCGAAGAGCTTTCCGTCCACACCGTCGGTCACGAGGTCGGGGATCCCGCCGACATTCGAGCCGAGCACGGGCCGGCCGCGCAATTGCGCCTCGATCACGACGCGCCCCATGCCCTCCGAGCGCGACGGCAAGACCAGAACCGACGCCTCGTCGAGCGCGCGCACGATCTCCTCGGTCGAGAGCTCGGGCTGCCAGGTGGCGAGCCCGTCGCGAACGAGCGCCGCCACCACCTCGGTCTTCGTGCCCTTGCCGACGATGCGGAGCTCCGCGTCCGGGCTCGCGCGGCGCCAGGCCTCCGCCAGGCCGTCGATGTTCTTGTAGGCCTCGAGCACGCCGACGAACAGCGCAACCGGACTCTCCGGCAGCGGCACGGGCGGCGCCGCGAACGGTGCGAGATCCATGAACGCGGGGAACGTCGCCGCCGGCCCGCGACCGACCTCCCGCGCGAGACGTTCGGTGAAGGGCGAGACGGCGCGGACCTTCGCCGCACGCTTGACCGCCCACGTGCCGACGCCGTCGGCGGCACGCGCAATCGCACGCCGCGCCCCCGACCCGTAAAGGCGCCCGAACGTGCGCCAGTCTCCGTGCAGTTCAACGATCACCGGCACCCCGGTGCGCGCAACGAGCGCGGCTGCGGCCTCGAACGGGCTCTGCGCGACGATCGCGTCAGGGCGGAACGCGCGCGCTTCACGCCTGATCCGCAGGGGAAACGAGAGCCAGAAGAGCGGGCCGTCGAGCAGCGAGCGCGGCCGCAGCCGGAACGTCTCGTCGCCGCGAGCGCGGTTCGGTGAAGCGGCGAGAACGCGAAGGTCGAACACCCGCGCGAGTGCGTCCCACTTCAGCTGGAGACTCGCTGACAGCGGGATGCGATAGCGATTTCGCGCGACAAACAACACGCGCCTCACCGAACGGCCTCCCTGAGGATCGACTCGAGCTTCCCGTACACCGAGTCGGCGTCGTACTCGGCGACCGACGCGACGGCCGCCGCGCGCAAGCGATCGCGCAGCTCCGGGTCGTCGAGGTACCGGCGCACCGCAGCGATGAACGCCGCCGTATCGCCCGGCTCGACCAGGAGGCCGTTCACGCCGTCGTGCACGACCTCAGCGACACCGCCGGTGCGAGTGGCGATCACTGGCGTGCCGACTGCGAGCGATTCGACGACACCATGGGGGAAGTTCTCCCATGCAGATGTAAGGATCGATGCGTCGGCCGCACGCAGCAATCCGAGCACCTGCGCGCGCGGCAGCGGCCCGAGGAACTCGACCCGGTCACCGGCGCTTGCCTCGAGACGGGCCCGCTCTGGGCCGTCACCCGCGATCAACAGGCGCGCGTCGGTGAGCTCGCGCATCGCATCGAGTGCGCGCCCGAGATCCTTTTGGGCCGTCAGCCGGCCGGCGAACGCCAGCACCGGGCGAGCGCCCACTTCGAACGTGCCCGCGTCGGATGCACGCGGCGCAGGATTCGGCAGCAGCGTCACTCCCTCGGGCGGTCTGCCCCACGAGATCACGAGGTCGCGCATGAAGCCGCTCGGGCAGACGAGGTGCGCGGCGCGGCCGACCGCTCGGTTCCGGGCGGCGCGCAGCACAGCCGCGCGATGTCCGCCTCCTCCCTGCTGGAAGTCGCCGACCTCGCCGGTGACGAAGCCGCGCCGCCGAGCGCGCTCGAACGCCGGGTCGGCGGTGAGCTTCAGCACGACCGGCGTACGCGCGAGGAACGCGCCGAGGGACGACCGACCGAACATCCCGGTCGAATAGATGACGTCAGACTGGCGCGCGTTCCTGACGATCGCGCGCAGCGCCGCCAAGTGGCGGACGCCGGGCGGCAGTGAGCGCGCCACCCAGTGCACCGGGTACTCGTCCTGCGCCGGCTCCGCGTCGGCGGTGACGACCACCTCGACCTGATGTCCGCGCTCGCGCAGCCAGCCCGCCACCTCGGGCGCGTGACTCGCAGGCCCGCCCACGTCCGGCGGCCAGATCCCGGAGACGATCAGCACCTTCATCGAGCGCTCCGCATCCGCAGCAGCGCAACCGACCAGAACACCGCGAGCGACACCGCACCCGCCAGCACGCCGCCCGCTGCACCGGTTGCCCCGTAGCGGTCCGCGAGCACCAGCACGGCAGGCACGAGCACGACGATCTCGCACAGTTGGCCGACGGTGCGCAGGCCCGCACGCCCGATCGAGACGGGGAACGACTTCGTCCACGCGAACACGAGCTGCACTACCGCAGCGACGAGCATGACGCGGAACGCATCCGCTGCCGGCACGTACTTCGCCTTGTAGACCCAGCGAATCAGTGTCGGCATCGCGATCCACAGGATGGGCGTGATCACGAGCCCGAGCAGGGCGGTGCCGATGATGTACCGCCTCAGTAACGCATACGCGCGATCGGTCCGGCCGTGCTCGACGTCACGCGTCTGCTCCGCGAGCAGGATGAGCCTCGCCGGAGCTGAGAGCGACGCGAACGCCGTCGACGGCGCCTGTGCCGCGCGGAAATAGCCGGTCTGCCGTCCGCTCGCCACGACCCCGACGAGCACGGTCGGCAGGCTGGTGCGCAGCGAGGTGAGCCCCGAGGCGATCGTCGACTGGACGGCGAACGCGCGGATCTCGCGTGCGTCGTCACCGAGCGGCACCCGGCCAACGCGCGGGTAACGGCGATAGACCGCGTACGCAAGGGAGCAGACCGTCACGCTCGAGACCGCCTGCGCGACGACGATCGCCGTGAACAGCCAGAGCAGGCCGTGCTGCGCTCCGATCGCAATCGCAACGAGCCGCAGCAGCATCGACCAGAACAGGAGCAGGCCGCGCAGGTCGTAGCGGTTCCGCACGAGCAGCACCGCGCCTGCCATCCCTTCCGGCTGCTGGATCAGCGGGATGAGCGATGCGACCAGCAGTGAATCGCGGAGCCCGTTCAGGTTCCAGATGTGCGGTGCGAGGAACGCCGCGATCACGATCGCCAGCGAGCCCGCGGCGCCTCCTACGAGCTTGACGAGGAGGCCGAGCTCGAAGAGCCGCCTGAACCGGCCCCAGTCCTCACGGGCGGCGTAGCGATTGCCGTACTTGACGACGACCTCGTCGATCGTCAGGTCGACGAACAACTGCAGAAGGCTCGTGGTCGCGAAGACGACCGCGAAGCGGGCGAAGTCGGCCACGGAGAGCTCACGGGCGGCGACGATCGTTGCGAGGAACCCGACGAGCGCTGCACCGTAGATCCCGAATGCCGTCGCTGCGCGACGCCGGAGAACGCGGGAGCGCATCAGCAACACGAGTATAGTGACGGGTCTTGGCGACCCTGCGCACGCGCTACGGCGCCGGCCCGCTGATCCTCGCTGCCGCGCTCCCCGCCCTCTTTCTGCACCGGGACTACCAGCCGTCGGTCGACGTCGGGGCGGTCAACGCGAACCTCTCGGATCTTGCGGTCCTGGTGGTCGTGGCCGCCGCGCTCGTGGCGGTGCTCCGCGATCCGCGGCCCCTGGCCCGCTCCCTGCCCGTGTGGGCGGGCTGGAGCGCCTTGGCGCTCCTCGTCGTCCTCTCGACAGCCTGGGGCGCACTCCACTTCACGGGCTATCCCGCGGGAACCCACGCGGTCACGGCGGCGAAATGGCTCGAGTACATGCTGCTCGCACCCGCGGTCGTGCTCCTCGTGCGGAGCGCGAAGGAGCTCCAGCCGGCCGCGGTCGTCCTGATCGGCTGGTCCTGCCTCGCGACCTTCGTCGGCCTCCTGCAGTTCGTCGGCGCGCTCGGCGACCTCGACAACACCCCCGCCGGGAGGCGCAAGCCCTCGTTCCTCGGCTACCACGACTTCGCGGCGCTCTCGGCGACTGCGCTCCTGATCGCCCTCCTCGTGCTGGCGCGGGGCCCCCGCAGCCGGGCCGAGCGCAACCTCGCGCTCGCCGGTGGAATCGCAGGCGGAGTCGGCGTCGTGCTTGGAGGCCCGCTCGACACGCTGCTCGGCACCTACCTCGCCGTGGGGGCGCTGCTGCTCCTGATGCGCGTCCGCGACCCTCGGCGGCTCGCGTCGATCGTGGGCGTCGTGGTGGCGATCACGATCGGCGTCGTGCTGATCCGCAGCGCCGCGCTCGCCGACGGTCTGAAGTTCCTGGGCATCAAGGAAGGGACCGGCGGAGCGTCGAGCCACATCCAGAGCTACCGCCAGCGAGCGATGCTCGCCTACATCGGCGGACGGATCTTCGTCGACCATCCGCTCCTCGGCGTCGGGTGGGAAGGCTCGGGCGATCCGTATGCCTTCGAGCCGTACCTGAGCGACGCCCACAGGCGCTTCGACCAGCCCGCCGAAGCGTTCCCCTCGCGGCAACACAGCTGGGGTGTCCAGAATGCCTACGTGCAGAGCTTGGCCGACATGGGCGTCCTGGGGCTGATCGCGTTCCTCGCTGCGCTGCTCGTGCCTGCGTTCGCCGCCGCGCGGCGCGGCATCGGCGACGCGCGCGTCCTCGGCGTCGCGCTGCCGCTGCTCGTGCTCGGCGTGTGGAACGGCTACGGGCTCGTCGCCGGGATCCCGCTCGCGGCGCTGACCTGGCTCGCAGTCGGCGTGGCGGGCGTCGCCGTCTTGGAGGCGCGGCGGCTGTGAAGGCACTCGTCACCGGAGGCGGAGGCTTCATCGGCTCGAACCTGGTGCGCTCGTTGCTCGAGGAGGGGCATGACGTGCGCGTGCTGGACAACTTCTCAACGGGCAATCGTGCCAACCTCGCCGACCTCGACATCGAAGTGGTCGAGGGTGAGCTCCGTTCATACGAGCGAGTGCACAACGCGGTTCGCGGCGTCGAGGTCGTGTTCCATCTTGGCGCGCTCGGTTCCGTGCCACGTTCGGTGCAAGACCCGCTCACCTCGAGCGCCGTCAACATCGAGGGCACGCTGAACGTGCTGCTCGCCGCGCGCGACGAGGGAGTGCGTCGCGTCGTGTACTCCTCGAGCTCCTCGGTATACGGCACGCGGCGTGAGCTGCCGGTCACCGAGGACCAGGCGTCCGACCCGCTTTCACCCTACGGCGTCGCGAAGCTCGCAGCCGAGCGCTACTGCGTCTCGTTCTCACGCGTCTACGAGAGCTTCGAAAGCGTCGTCGTGCGCTATTTCAACGTCTTCGGCCCGCGCCAGAGCCCGCTCTCGCAGTACGCAGCCGTGATCCCACTCTTCATCACCGCGATCGCCGAAGGCCGTCCGATCAGGATCGACGGAGACGGAGACCAGCGCCGTGACTTCACCTATGTCTCCAACGTCGTCGAGGGCACGATTCTTGCCGCCGATGCGAAGGAAGCGAATGGCCGCATCTTCAACGTCGCGGCCAGCGCGCCGGCGAGCGTCAACCAGGTCGCTGAGCTGATCGGGAAGATCCTCGGGAAGGATGTGAGCAAGGAGCACGCTCCGCCGCGTGCCGGCGACATCCGCGATTCGTGGGCCGACATCACGGCGGCTCGCGAGGCCTTCGGCTGGGCGCCGACGGTCGGGCTCGAAGACGGATTGCGCCGCACCGTCGGGGCGCTCGTTGACTGAACCGGTCCGCGTGCTCCGCGTGATCGCCCGCCTGAACACCGGCGGCCCCGCACTTCACGTCTCGTATCTGTCGAAGGGCCTCGAGTCGCGCGGGTACCACACGACACTCGTCGCAGGGCGGCTCGCGCGGGGCGAGGACTCGATGGCGTTCGTCGCCGAGGAACTCGGTGTCGACGTGATCGCGTTGAAGGAACTGCACCGCGAGATCTCGCCCGTCTACGACCCGGTCGCCGTCGCGCGGATCGTGCGTGAGATTCGGCGTGTCCGCCCGCACATCCTGCACACGCATACCGCCAAGGCCGGCGCGGTCGGGCGCGCGGCAGCGATGCTCGCGGGCGATGCCGCCCCGCCGGTCGTCGTGCACACCTACCACGGCCACGTGCTGCGCGGTTATTTCGACCCCGTGACGACGCAGATCTTCAAGGAGACCGAGAAGGCACTCGCTCGCCACACCACGCGGCTGATCGCGGTCGGGCCCGAGGTGCGCGACGACCTGGTGGAGATCGGCATTGCTCCCGCGGAGCAGTTCTCGGTGATCCGGCTCGGGATCGACCTCGAGTCGCGCGTGCTGAACGATCCGTCGATCCGCGCCGCGCAGCGCCGCCTTTTCGGCATCCCCGACGATCGCTTCGTCGTCGGCTGGATCGGACGCATGACCGCGATCAAACGGGTCCCAGACGTCCTCACGTCGTTCAAGCGGCTGCTGGAGCTCGGCGTCGATGCGACTCTCTGCCTGGTCGGTGACGGCCCAGATCGCGACCAAGCCGAGCATCAGGCGAAGGAGCTCGGGATCGCGAGGAGCGTGATCTCGGTCGGCTACCAGCGCGACGTGTCGCCGTACTACGCGATGTTCGATGCGCTCGTCCTTCCGTCTGCCAACGAGGGCACACCGGTCGTCGCGATCGAGGCGCTCGCCGCGCAGCGTCCGGTGGTCGCGACGCGCGTCGGTGGAGTGCCCGATGTGGTGACCGAAGGCGAGGACGGCTTCCTCGTCGAGGTCGGCGACCTCGATGGGATTGCCAACGCCTTGGCGAAACTGGCACACGATCCCGAGCTCAGGCGCCGCATGGGCGAGAGCGGACGCGAGCGCGTGATCCCTCGCTACCGGGTCGAACGGCTCGTGGACGACGTGGACGAGCTCTACCGCGAGTTGCTCAGCGAGAAGGGCTTGCCGCTGCCGCCAGCTTCATGAAGGCGTTGTAGGCGGGCTTCTTCTTGCCGGTGGCGGTGAGCAGCCCGGACTGCCACCCTGCAACGCTCGACTCGTCCTTCAGCAGGAACCACAGCATCATGTCGATGCGCGGGTTCTTGCGCGCGATCGCGAACGCCTGCGTCAGATAGGCAGCCTGCTTCGCGAGCGTGACGCCGAAAAGCGCGTCGGGCGGATTCGTCTGATAGCCGTACTCCGTGATCCAGATCCGCTTGTTGCCGTACAAGCGGGTGACTTCCTTGATCAGGTCGCCGATGTTCCCGAGCGTCACGGCCGTCGCGGGAGCGCCCTTCGCCGTGACCGGCTTGGTCGTCGGCTGGTCGCTCGGACCGGCGTAGTACGGGTGATGCGCCCACGCATCAAACGACTTCAGACCTGCTTTCTTGGCTGCGCGCAGGAAGGCGAGCGGCGAGACAGACGGACGCGTGCTGCTGGGATCGTTGTTGCCGCGCGGCGAGGTCACACCGCAGCCGACGCGCTCACCCGGCGCGAGCGTCGCATGCACACCGTTGTAGACCGCGTTGCAGATCTTCGCGTAGTCGACGGCGCCCTGGATCGCCCAGCCCTTGGCCGTCTTCTTGTACTGCGGCGTGAGGAAGAGCGGGTTGTTTGGCTCGTTCCAGGCCAGCCACTCGCGCACCGCCGGAAGGATGCGGCCGTCGGAGCCTGGATACAGCCCGTCGTACCTCCGCGCGGCGGCGTAGGCGAAGTTGCGGAGATCCGTCCCCCGCGTCGGCGCGACGTTCGGGCCCTTGCCGCCGTTGGCCCACGCGGGCGTGCCGTAGATCGAGAAGAGGACGTGCACCCCGTTCTGCGCCGCGTAGTTGACCGTGCGGTCGTAGAGATCCCAGTCGTAGGCGGAATCCGCCGGATTCGTCGCGCTCGCGGGGCGCGTCTTCGCGACGCCGAAGCGGCCGCCCCAATAG
>JBKJQL010000271.1:0-2840 GCA_046594035.1 Gaiellaceae bacterium | reverse complement strand
TGGAGTGCGGTCACAGCCTTCGGAAGACGCCCACGACCACGCCGAGCAGCATCGTCGGCTTGAAGTCGACGGCGCGGACGAGGATCGGCGCCATCGCCTTGTTCGCCGGCTGGAAGCGGACGTAGTCCTTCTCCGGGAAGTAGTACTTCACCGTCGCCTCGTCACCGATGAGGGCGACGACGATCTCGCCGCGGCTCGCGGTGAGCTGCTTGCGGACGAAGATGTAGTCGCCGTTGAGGATGCCGGCGTCGATCATCGAGTCACCGTGGACGCGAAGGCCGAAGACCTCGCGGCCGCCCTTGAGCAGCCCGCGGTCGACGCGAACGGTGTCGATGACGTGCTCCTCCGCGAAGAGCGGGAGACCTGCCGCGACGCGCCCGAGGACCTGGATCTCGACGATGTCGTCGTCGATCGCGCCGCCGGTGTCGTTGCTCGCCTTGCCGTCGGCGCCCGCGCTGCTCAGGTGCTGAGCCACGTCGTGGGTCGTCGTCGGGCGGAGCGCGCGGGACTTCATGTCCTCGCGGGTCAGGTAACCCTTCCGCTCGAGGGCGCGGAGGTGATCGTTCACCCCGTTCGTGGAACGAATGCCCATCCGCGCACCGATCTCACGCAACGTTGGCGGGTAGCCGCGGTCGGAGATGGACTGCCGGATGAAGTCCAAGACCATCTGCTGGCGCTCTGTAAGACCTTGCACGGCGTTCAGCCTACTGAACACGCGTACCCGAGTCAAGCAAGGGGCGAAGGATCGCGGAAAAGGTGGGGAAAACTAGGGGGAATTCGGTGGGCACCCGCGCGCTCGCGACGTGCCGTCCGAGCTCACTTTGCCTTCGCCCAGGCCTCGAGGATCTTCGGCTCGAACGGGTCGCCGTGGCACTGCTCGCACGAGTGCTCCTTCTTGTCGGCGCGCTTCAGCTTCTTCACGTAGTTCGTGTCCATCGCGGCGGAGAGCGCCTTCTTGTCGTGGTCGTCGAGGAACTCCGCTTTGCCGCCGTGGCAAGAGTCGCAGTAGAGCGGCGAGCCGTCGTCCATCTGCATGCCGACGACGTATTCGGACCACATCTTCGCGGCGATCTTCTTCTTCGGCGTCGGCGCCTTGAAGTCGTTCGTGTCGTGACACGCTGCGCATTTGACCCCGAGTGAACGGGCGAACGTGGGCATCAGCTTCCTGATCGTGTCAGGTGTCAGCTTGTTCAGCGGCGGCGGCTTCAGCGGGTCGATGCCGAGCTTCTTGAGATCCTCCGCCATCGCGCTCGTCGTGATCGCGTGCATCGGCCCCGTAGGGGCGGCGGGTGCCGTGGCGGTCGCCGCGGCGGACGCAGACCCCGACGGCGCGGTCGGTCCTAGCGGCGCGCTGGCGCTCGCACTCGCCGAAGCGGTACCCGGCACCTGCGGCCCGGAGGCGGGCGCCCCTCCCCCGCACGCCGCAATGGCGAGCGCGAGGACGAGACTGGACCCGAGCAGGACGTGACCACGCCGTCCGATGATTGCACGCGATTGCATGCGCTAGGTTCTAACGTCAGAAGCGGCCGGTCGTCGACAGGAACGTGAGCTTGTCGTTCGTCTCGCGGAGGCGCGCGGCGAGCATCCGTACGCACGCCCAGAGGACCTCGTACGCGAGATCCTTGTGCAAAAAGAGGAGATCGTCGAAGGCGTCCTTCGTGATGACGAGCAGCTTGCACTTCTCGTGGGCGAGCGCGCCGGCGGAACGCGTCGACTCGTCGAGCAGCGACATCTCGCCGAAGACCTCGCCGGTACCGAGCACCGCGAGCGCCTCCTCGCCCATGCCTCCGACCTCGCGGAAGATGCGGACCTTCCCCTCGACCACGATGTAGAGCTTGTCGCCCGGATCGCCGTACGCGAAGATCTTCGTGCCGTAGGCGTACGACTCTTCGGTCGTCACGTGCGCGATCATCGCGAGGGCTTCGACCGTCAAGCCGTCGAAGAACGGGACCTTCGCGAGCTGCTCCTCGCGCTGCGCCTCGCTCTTCTGGTTCGCATTCGCATTCGCGTTCGCCTCCGCATCGGGCGCAGGCGCGTCGCTCGCCTTTACAGGCTTATCCGGGTCGATCGGATCGAGGCTCGCCGCCGGCTCGGAAGACACGCCGCCAGCGTACGTCTCGCGGCGCGAGACGTCCAGCCGGCGGGCTCCGACCTTGCTTTGCCTTCCTTTGCGGTGCGATGCGATGCGATTAGTGAGCGTCGTTCGCGGCGAGCCAGCGCTCGGCCTCGAGCGCCGCCATGCAGCCGCTGCCGGCCGCCGTGACGGCCTGGCGGTAGACGAAGTCCTGCACGTCGCCAGAGGCGAAGACGCCCGGAACGTTGGTCGACGTCGTTCCCGGCTTCGTCTTCAGGTAGCCGTTGTCGTGGAGCTCGAGAAAGTCCTTGAAGAGGTCCGAGTTCGGCGTGTGACCGATGGCGACGAAGTAGCCCGTGACGTCGAGGATGCCCGTCTCGTTGGTCTTGTTGTTGCGGACCTTCACGCCCGTGACCTCGCCCTTCGACACATCGAGGATCTCGTCGACCTCGGTGTTGTAGAGGAGCTTGATCTTCGGGTTCTTGCGGACGCGCTCCTGCATCGTGATGCTCGCGCGGAACGCGTCGCGGCGGTGGATGAGCGTGACGCTCCGGCAGAGGCCGGAGAGGTACATCGACTCCTCCATCGCCGTGTCGCCGCCGCCGACGACCGCGACGTCCTGGTTGCGGAAGAACGCGCCGTCACACACGGCGCAGGCGCTGACGCCCTTGCCCTGGAGGGCCGTCTCGCTCGGCAGGCCGAGCCACTTCGCCTGCGCGCCGGTGGCGATGATGATCGTCTTCGCCGTGTACTCGACGTTGTCGTC
>JBKJQL010000197.1:0-5681 GCA_046594035.1 Gaiellaceae bacterium | reverse complement strand
GTGTCGGAGATCAGGAGCGCCGCCCCCACCTGACCGCCGATCACGCCGCCGACGGTGCGCATGACGGTGTTCATGCCCGTCGCCACGCCCGTCTCGGTCGGCCTGACGGCATCGACGATGAGCGTCGCCATCGCAGCGAACGCGAACGGCACGCCGATCCCGATGAACACCATGCCGACCGAGATCTCCCACGGACGCGCGTGCAGCAGAGCGAGCAGCGCGATCCCTAGAGAGGCGAGCACCATCCCGGCGACCAGCGGAAGACGCGAACCGAACTGCGTACCGAGCTTTCCTGCGAGCGGGCCGGCGAAGAAGCCGAGAACGCCACCGGGCAGCAAGTAGACGCCGGTCATGGTCGGCGAGAGCCCGAAGCCGTAGTGACCGTGCAACTGCATCAGGTTCGGCACGAGGACGAACGAACCGAACATCGCAAAGCCGGCGAGCACGGCCGTCAGGTTGGTGTACAGCACGGTCTTCTGCACCATCATCCGCATGTCGACGAGCGGCGCGTCGACATGCAACTCGACCCGGATCCAGATGAACGTGAACACGGCCGAAGCCGCGAACAACCCGACGATCCGCGGAGAGCTCCACCCCCAGTTCGGTCCTTCCGTCAAGGCGAGCAGGAGCGAGGTGAGCAGCGCAGCGAGCAGGACCGCACCGAGCGGGTCGAGCTTCGACTCCGTCCGGACAGGCGACTCGGGCACGAACCGCCAGACGAGAATCGCGGCGACGCCGACCGCGAAGGCGCCGACGATGAACAGCCAGCGCCAGGAAAGCTGGTCGATCAACACACCGGAGAGCACCAGCCCGAGCCCGCCGCCGATCCCGAACGTCGCCGAGAGCAGGCCGACGCCCTGGCCGACCTTCTCCCGCGGAAACTCGTCGTAGATGATCGAGAACGCGAGCGGGAAGACGGCGGCGCCGAAGCCCTGGAGCGCGCGGCACGCGATCAGCGCCCACACGTTCCACGCGAAGATCGCCGCCACGCAGCCGACGAAGAAGATTCCGAGGCTGATCAGGAGGAACCGCTCCTTGCCGTATTGATCGCCGAGCTTGCCGAGAATCGGCGTCGTGACGGCCGCGACGAGGAGGAACGCGGTCAGAAACCAGGCGGCCCAGGCGGTCGTCGTGTGCAGGTCTCGCTGGAGACTCGGGAGCGCCGGCACGATCATCGTCTGCTGCAACGCAAATGCAAGACCAGCGAAGGTGAGGATGCCGAGCGTGAAGAGGTAGTGCTGACGCGGCTCCTCCACTCCAGGACTCTAGCGAGGGCGAATCCGCCCGACGGTAGGCTCGACGGGTGAACGCCATCGCCGCGGTGCAGTTTTTGCGCGCGCGCCCGCGCGTGCTGAAGAGCATCCAGCTCGTGCTGCTGGCGCTCACTCTTGGGTTCTGCGCGTGGGCGGTGGAGGATCAATGGTCGAAGGCAGGCCCCCTGCTCGCGCACGCGAAGCCTGCGTACCTCGCGCTCAGCTTCGCGGTCGTCGCGGTCTATTACCTCGTGTTCATCCTCGGCTGGGTGAGGATGCTGGATGCGTGGGGGATCCAGGTGTCCTACCGCGTCGCACTCCGGGCCGAGATGGTGTCGATGCTCGCGAAGTATCTGCCGGGCGGAGTCTGGACGCCAGCCGCCCGCGCTGTTGCGCTCCGTCGCTACGGCGGCGTCACCGACACGCCGAAGGTACTCGCATCGGTCCTCGTCGAGGCCGCGCTCTCGGCGATCTCCGGCGTGATCGTCTTCGTGCTCAGCCTCGCGTGGGTGCGCGACGTCAACGCGCCGCTGCTTCCGCTCGTCGGCTTCGCGGTGCTGCTCGCCGCATTGCTTCACCCACGCGTGTTCCGGCCGCTGTTCAACAAGCTGCTGAAGCCGTTCGGCGCGCACGACCTCGAGCCGCTGCCGTTCCCGCTGACGCTCGGCCTGCTGCTCTTCTATTGCGGGACGTGGGTGATCGGCGGCTTCGCCGTGTACTTCATGCTCCGGTCCGTCGGTGCGGAGGTCGGGCTCGCGACGGTCCCGTTCCTCGGCGGCGTCTCCGCGGTCGGCGCGATCGTCGCGGTGCTCGCCGTCTTCGCGCCGTCCGGCCTCGGAGCGCGGGAAGCGTCGATGTACGGGCTGCTGCTCGCGCTGACCACCTCCGGGCCGGCGCTCGGCGTGACCCTGATCAATCGACTCGTGATCACGCTCGTCGAGGTGCTGCTCTTCGCGGCCGGCCTCGTGTCGTGGCGGCTCGCGCGCGCCCGGCGAGATGGACCGGTCGCCTAGCGCTCGACTATCGCCCGGAGGTCGTACAGCTCGGTCTGGTCGGCCATCGCCGCGAGTCTAGGCTGAGCTGATGCCGATCCAACTTTCGGGCTCGTCCCGATGAGCAACATTTCTCGCGTGAGTGAGAACGGCTGGTTTGCGGCCTGGGTCGTCGTCGGATGTGCGCTTGCGGTCGGCGTGGTCTCCTTCGCGATCGGACCGTTCGTCCTGATTCCCGCAGCCGTCGCCGGCGTGCTCTTGATCCGCAAGCCCGCGGCCAGGCGCGCCGCGTACGGCGCTCTGATCGGAATCGGACTGCTCCTCCTCTACGTCGCGTACCTGAACCGCCAAGGGCCGGGCGTCACGTGTTCGCAGCACGGGACCACGTCGGGTTGCGACGAGCATCTGAACCCACTGCCGTGGCTGGCGCTCGGTCTCGCGTTCATCGTCGGCGGATTCCTCGCGCATCGATTGCGCCGTCACTGATGCGGCTCAGCACCGGCGCAGAGCTCCGTGTCACGGGGCCGCCCGACGCGCGAGCGGCGGTCGTCTGCGTCAACGGTGGCCAGTCCGCCGAGGTCGTGGGAACTTGGAGCGCGAGCCTCGAGTGGTTGGTGCGTCGCTTGGCGCCGCGTTTCCCTGAGCTCGCGTTCGCCGAGGTGCGCTACCGCATCAAGTCGTGGAACAAGCTCGACTGGTGCATCGAAGACGCACGGGCTGCGATTGCCGAAATCGGCGCGCAGCGGACGCTGCTGCTCGGCTTCTCGATGGGCGGCGCGGTCAGCGCTCGCGCCGCGGATGAGCCGTCCGTCGAGACGGTGATCGGTCTCGCACCGTGGCTGCCCGACCGGCTCCCGCTCGACGCGCTGCGGGGGAAGCGGCTGCGCGTGCTGCACGGCTCGCTCGACCGCGCGCTCCCGGGCATCCCCGGCGTCGCGCCGTCGCTGTCGCGTCGCGGTTTCGAACGCGCGCTCGCCCTCGGCGCGGAGGGCGAGTACACGCTGATCCGCGGCGGGCTGCACGGCCCCGCCGTACGATGGCCCTCCGGCAGACTCGCTGCGCTGCCGCGCGGGTCGAAGTGGGCAACCCTCGTCGCAGACGAGCTGACGAGGTTCGTCGGCTAGTTCAGCGACCGCTGTAGGCTGGCTCAATGGATCCCGACCGCGCAATGGAGCTCGTCGCCCACGAACGCGAGCGGATCGAGCGCGACCTCCAGGGGCTGCTTCCCACGGAGAGCGACGAGCCGACGACGGCCATGCACATGGCCGACCAGGCCTCCGACCTCTACGACGCGGAGTTCGACGGCGGCCGCTCCGATGACCTCCGGGAGCAGCTCGCGGCGGTCGAGCGTGCCGAGCAGCGGCTCGCGGCCGGGACCTACGGGGTCTCGATCGAGAGCGGCGAGCAGATCCCGGACGAGCGGCTCGAGGCGCAGCCACTGGCCGAACGCACGACCACCGAGCAAGCTCGTTTCGAGAACGGTCGCTAGCCGAGCGGCAGCAGCGCACCCTCGTGCTCGAGCAGGAAGCGCTTGAGGTCGAGCCCACCGCCGAAGCCGGTCAGTGACCCGTCGGCGCCGATCACGCGATGGCACGGCAGGACGAGCGGCAGCGGGTTCTGGCCGTTCGCGGCGCCGACCGCACGCGCCGCGTCGGGGCCCAGCCCGAGCCGGCGAGCCTGCTCGCCGTAGCTCACCGTCTGGCCGTAGGGGATCGATGCGAGCGCGAGCCAGCACTGCCGCTGGAAGTCGGTGCCATCGAGGTGGAGGGGCAGGTCGAACTCAGTCCGCTCTCCCGCAAAGTACGCGCCGAGTTGAGCGGCGGCCTCGTCGAGTAGTGCGCTGCTCTCGTCACGCAGCCCCTCCGCCGACCAGAGCACCCGGCTGAGCCCGGCGTTCGAGCCCACAAGCCCGAGGGTCCCGATCGGGGTTTCGACAGCACGGCTGGACATCGGCTCCATTCTCTAGATGGTTGATGAGCGATCGCCATTCCGGCGCCAAGGCGCCGAGCAGGTGAACGGTTCCTTCACTCCACCCGGTCACACCTCTATGTCTTGAGGACAATGCAGGTTGTGGCGGAGGAACAGATGGTCGCCGTGCCGCCGCGCGGAGAGCATGCGCAGGGAAACGGTCGCGTCGGGCAGGAGCTCGACTCCCTCGACCAAGTGTAAGCGGGGCCTGACAGCGCGCCCGGCCAGAAGCGGGGACATCGTCAGGAACAGCTCATCAACAAGGCCGGACGCAAGCAGGGAGCCAAAGAGGGTCGGGCCGCCCTCCGAGAGAATCAATGAATGGCCGCGCTCGCGCAGGCAGGCAAGCGCGTGCCCTAGGTCGACGCGGTCGCCGTCGTTGACAGCGACGACTTCGCTCGCCGCGGGCACCCTTGCGCGCAGGTCGACTGCGCCCTGTTCGGTGGTCAGGACAATTGCGTTGTGCTCCAGGGCCGGATGATCTGGATCGAACGATCGACCCACAGTGACGAACGCGACGATTGGACGTTCGGGTCGTTCGCGGCGGCGACGCAGCTCGGCGAACTCGCCGGCGGCCGATGGGTAGACCCGGTCGGGACGCCACGTCCCTGCTGGCGATGCGAGCATCGTCCCTGACCCAACGAGCACAGCGTCCGCGGACGCGCGCAGAAGCCCCATTACGAAGCGGTCCGCTTCGCTCTCACCCGAGATCAGCGCGTTCGAGCGCGGGAGATCCGGGATCGCGACGACGCCATCGATGGTCTCGACGAAGTTCGCGAAGACGCACGGCTCGTCGAAGCCGAGCCCGCCCCCGTAGAGAGCGCGGAGCGTCCCCGGCAAATCCATCTCGGGCAGACCAGGTCGTTCGAAGAGGAGCTCGAGCGGTGTCAGCGACGGCTCAGAACGTCGGCGAGAAACTCGGCTCGAAGCTCGGCGTCGTCGTCGTAGCTGCCCCGCCAGAACGTCGTAACGGTCCGAGACGCTTCCTCCGCGACACCACGCATCTGTGTGCACAGATGTTCCGCCTCGAGGCGCACGGCGACTCCGCGCGGCTGAACGAGTTCGATGAGCGTGTCTGCGATCTGCTCCCCGAGGCGTTCCTGCACTGTGAAGCGGCGGGCGTAGAGACGCACGAGCCGCGTCAGCTTCGAGATCCCGATGATCTCTGGCCCGGCGATATACGCGACGTGTGCGACACCGGAGAACGGGAGCGCGTGGTGCTCACAGAGGGCGTGGAAGACGATCGGCCCCTCGATGATCTGGCTGTGGGAGCCGTTGACGGCGCGCGGCCGCTCGCTCGGGAACGCCGTCCGCAGCTTGGGGTCGCCGTCGTAGCCTGCGGTCGCGTCGTGGAGCGCCTGCAAGAACCGCCGCGGCGTCTCGCGCGTTCCCGGGGTTGTCAGATCCATGCCGAGCACGGTGAATATCTCGCCGATATAGCCCTCATAGCGCCGCCAATCTTCCGGCG
>JBKJQL010000020.1:0-21173 GCA_046594035.1 Gaiellaceae bacterium | reverse complement strand
GTCGGCGTCGGCTACGGCAAGGCGCGCGAAGTGCCGCTCGCCATCTCCAAGGCTGTCGACGACGCGCGGAAGAACCTCTTCACGGTGCCGAAGCACGGTCAGACGATCACGCACGAGTCGCTCGGCCGGTTCGACGCTGCCCGCGTGCTGCTCCGCCCGGCCTCGCCCGGTACCGGCGTGATCGCCGGCGGTGGCGTCCGCGCGGTGCTCGAGCTCGGCGGCATCCGCGACGTGCTCGCGAAGTCGCTCGGCACGACGAACCCGATCAACATGCTGAAGGCGGCGGAGCAGGCGCTCCGTCAGCTGCGCCGCCCCGAGGAAGTCGCGAAGGCGCGTGGCAAGCAGATCCACGAAGTGCTCCCGTACAAGAAGCCCGTCGCGGCGGAGCCGGAAGCCGCCGTGGAGGAAGAGACGCCTGATGGCGAAGCTTAAGCTGACCCAGGTTCGGAGCCAGATCGGCCAGTCGGAACGCCACCGTGGCACGCTGCGTGCGCTCGGCCTCGGCCGGATCGGCAAGACCAATGAGATCGACGACTCACCGGTGCTCGCAGGCATGCTTCGGAAGGTGCGTCATCTCGTGCAAGTCGAGGAGAAATAAATGGCCGGCGATCTGAATCTTTCCAACCTGCAGCCCGCGCAGCCGCGCAAGGATCGCAAGCGCGTGGGCCGCGGCATGGGCTCGGGCAAGGGCCGGTACTCCGGCCGCGGGATCAAGGGCCAGAAGTCGCGCTCGGGCTCGCACGCAATGCGCGCCGGCTTCGAGGGCGGGCAGATGCCGCTCTACATGCGCACCGCCAAGCTGCGCGGTAACACCTCCGCAGACGCGATGCCGGTCGGACCCTTCCGGACCTACACGCAGCCGGTCAACCTTCGCGACCTCGAGGCTCGCTTCGAGGTCGGCGAGGAGGTCACGCCGGAGTCGCTCAAGGCGAAGGGCCTGATCCGCTCGCTCCGCAAGGACGTGAAGTTGCTCGGGAACGGCGACCTGACGAAGAAGCTTTCGATCACCGTGCACGGCGCCTCGGCGACCGCGCGCGAAAAGGTGGAGAGCGCGGGCGGGACGCTGACCCTCCTCAAGGAGCCGAAGGTCCGCAAGCAGAAGAACATGAAGCGTCGCCCCGAAGGTCGTACGAAGGACACGACCGACGACGCAGCAGAGGCGCCCGCGGCCGAGGCACCCGAGACCACCGAGGCGACCGAGACCGCGGAAAGCGGGGAGTAGTTGTTCTCCTGGCTCGCCAACGCCTGGCGGGTCCCGGAGCTACGGCGCCGGCTCCTGTTCACCGCGGCTGTCCTGGCCGCGTACCGGCTCGGATCGTGGATGCCGGCTCCCGGCGTCGACTCGGCGCAGATCCAGAACTTCTTCAACGGCCGTGGCGGTTCGATCCTCGGCCTGCTGAACCTCTTCTCGGGGTCAGCGCTTTCGCGGTTCTCGATCTTCGCGCTCGGGATCATGCCGTACGTTACGGCGTCGATCATCCTGCAGCTCATGACGGTGGTCATTCCGTCGCTCGAGCAGTTGCAGAAAGAAGGTGAAGCCGGCACCGCGAAGATCAACCAGTACACGCGGTATCTGACCGTCGTGCTCGCCGCGGCGCAGGCGTCGGGGTACGCGTACCTCTTCCATCAGCAGGGCGCGCTGCCCGCGAACCCCGGCAGACTCGTACTGATCGTCGTCACGCTGACCGCCGGCACGACGCTCCTGATGTACATGGGCGAGCTGATCACGAAGCGCGGCATCGGCAACGGGATCTCGCTGCTGATCTTCGCCTCGATCCTCACATCGGCACCGGCCGGGATCAACGCGTATCTGAACGGCGGCCCGATCGAGAAGCTCTTCTTCCCGCTCGTCGCGATCGGCGTCATCGTCGCGGTCGTCTTCGTCCAGGAGGGTCAGCGTCGCATCCCCATCCAGTACGCGAAGCGGATGGTCGGACGCCGCCAGACGGCAGGTGGCTCGACCTATATGCCGCTGCGCGTGAACATGGCGGGCGTCATCCCGGTGATCTTCGCGGCCGCACTGCTTGCACTGCCGCAGACGATCGGCTCGTTCGCGCCGAAATCGCAGACGTTCATCAACCAGTACTTCTCGCCGACCTCGTGGGCCTATCTTGCCACGGAAGCGGCACTGATCATCATCTTCACCTACTTCTACACCGCGGTCCAGTTCAATCCGGTCGACCAGGCCGACAACCTCCGCAAGAACGGCGGCTACATCCCCGGCATTCGTCCCGGCCCGCCGACCGCGCAATATCTCGACCGCGTGCTGACGCGCCTGACGCTGCCCGGTTCGCTCTTCCTCGCGATCGTGGCCGTGCTCCCGTCGATCGCGATCAAGGAGTTCGGCTTCTCGCAGGCGACCGGCCGTGCGCTCGGAGGCACGTCGGTCCTGATCGTCGTCGGCGTCGCGCTCGACACGATGCGCCAGATGGAGTCGCAGATGATGATGCGCTCGTACGAAGGGTTCCTCCGCTGAACCTCCTGGTTCTCGGTCCGCAGGGAGCCGGGAAGGGGACGCAGGCAAAGCGCATCTCCTTGGAGTACGGAATCCCGCACGTATCCACGGGCGACATGTTCCGCGCACTGGACGCGAGCACCGAGCTCGGCGCGAAGGTGAAGGCAATCATGGACGACGGTGCGCTCGTGCCCGACGAGTTGACGATCGCGATGATCCGCGACCGCCTCGCCCAGCCCGATGCGCACGACGGCTTCGTGCTCGACGGTTTTCCCCGCAACCTGGCGCAGGCCGATGCGCTCGACGAGCTGCTCGGCAGTATCGGCCGTGGGCTCGACGCGATCCTCTTCTTCGACGTGCCGGACGAGGTCGGACTCGAGCGCGCGCTGGGTCGCGCGAAGCTCGAGAACCGCTCGGACGACACGCCCGACGCGATCGCCACGCGCCTCGTGACCTACCACCGCGAGACGGAGCCGATCGTCGAGCACTACCGCGCGACCGGCAAGCTCGTGCCGCTGCACGCGGGACGCACGGTCGAAGAGGTGTGGCGCGAGATCTCCGAGTCGCTGCAGCAGGCGGATCCCGCATGATCATTCGTAAGAGCCAGGCAGAGATCGAGACGATGGCGCGTGCGGGTGCGGTCGTCGCCGACACGCTCGCGCTGCTCGAGGAGACCATCCAGCCGGGGATCACGACCCGAGAGCTCGACGCGCTCGCGGAGGAGTTCATCCGCTCACGCGGCGGCGTCGCGACGTTCAAGGGCTACAAGGGCTACCCGGCCGCGACCTGCCAGTCGCCGAACGCGATGGTCGTCCACGGGATCCCGGGCAAGGCCAAGCTCGAGAACGGGGACGTGCTCTCGGTCGACGTCGGCGTGACCCTCGAAGGGTTCGTGGCGGACTCCGCCTGGACGTTCCCGGTCGGGACGATCTCGGCGGACGCCCGGCGGCTGCTCGACACGTGCAAGGTGGCCCTCGAGGCCGGGATCGCGGAGGCGCGCGTCGGAAACACGATCGGCGACATCTCTCAGGCCGTCCAGACGGCCACCGAGGCAGCAGGCTTCAGCGTGATCCGGAGCCTCGTCGGCCACGGCGTCGGGCGCTCGATGCACGAGGACCCCCAGGTTCCGAATTTCGCCTCCGTCTACAAGGGGCCGGAGCTTCAGGAGGGCATGACGATCGCGATCGAGCCGATGATCACGGCCGGCGCGGCGGAGGTCTACGTCCACGACGACGACTGGTCGATCTCGACCTCTGACGCCTCCCTGGCGGCCCATTTCGAGCACACGGTGGCCGTTACGGCGCAGGGGCCCCGGATCCTCACGGGGAAAACCCCGGTTTTGGTACCATGACGGCCCGCGTCGCGAGGCTTTTGCCAGCGCGTGGTCTTCTCACGCCATGAAAGTCAGACCTTCAGTCAAGCCCATGTGCGAGCGTTGCCGCGTGATCAAGCGGCACGGACGCACCATGGTCATCTGCACGAATCCGCGCCACAAGCAGCGTCAGGGGTAAAGGAGAACTTTGGCTCGTATCGCCGGCGTCAACCTGCCGAACCAGAAGCGGCTCGAGATCGGGCTGACGTACATCTTCGGTGTCGGCCAGTCGACCGCGCAGAAGATCTGCGCCGCGCTCGGTCTCTCCCCGGACACGAAGGTTCGTGACCTGACCGAGGACGAGGTCGCCAAGCTTCGCGACTACATCGACGCGAACCACCAGGTCGAGGGAGACCTGCGGCGCGAGCGCACCCAGGCGATCAAGCGCCTGCAGGAGATCGGCTCCTACCGCGGCCTGCGCCACCGGCGCAACCTGCCGCTGCGCGGCCAGCGCACCAAGACCAATGCGCGCACGCGCAAGGGCCCGAAGAAGACCGTCGGGCGCGGAAAGAAGGCGAAGTAATGGCTCCTCCTCGCAGAGCAGCCGCCACGCGCGGCCGCACCCGCCGTCGCGTTCGCAAGAACATTGCGATCGGCCAGGCGCACATCAAGACGTCGTTCAACAACACGATCGTCGCCCTGACCGACAAGGAGGGCAACGTGATCGTCTGGGAGTCCGCCGGCTCGGCCGGATTCAAGGGCTCCCGCAAGTCGACCCCGTTCGCTGCGCAGGTCACCGCCGACTCTGCCGCGCGCAAGGGCATGGAGCACGGCTTGCAGAAGGTCGAAGTGTTCGTCAAGGGCCCGGGCTCGGGTCGCGAGACGGCGATCCGTTCGCTGCAGGCAGCGGGCTTGGAGATTCTCGGGGTGAAGGACGTCTCGCCGCAGGCACACAACGGCGTCCGCCAGAAGAAGCGGAGGCGTGTTTAAGTGGCCCCCTCCCGCCCGACTCGCACCCGCCAGGGCGCTGCAACGCTCCGCCTCGCCGCGTCCTCGGTCACACACGTAGAACACCGCTACGCGGGCACCCTGCGTCCTTGCGACGCGGGCGTTTCGCGGCTGGCGAGCACGATCCAGACGGAAGGTGACCACTAATGGCTCGCGATCGTTCCCCGAAGTGCAAGCAGTGCCGCCGGGAGGGCATGAAGCTCTTCTTGAAGGGCGAGCGCTGCCTGACCGAGAAGTGCGCGATCGAGCGCCGCTCCTACCCGCCGGGCGAGCACGGCCGCGGCCGGATCAAGCAGAGCGAGTACCTGCTGCAGCTGCGCGAGAAGCAGAAGGCGCGCCGGTATTACGGCCTGCTCGAGACGCAGTTCCGCACGTATTACGAGAAGGCCAACAAGCAGGGTGGCATCACCGGTGACAACCTCCTGCGCATGCTCGAGACGCGGCTCGACAACGTCGTCTACCGCCTCGGTTTCGCAGCATCGCGCGCGCAGGCCCGCCAGCTCGTCCGCCACGGTCACTTCTCCGTGAACGCCCGTCGCGTGAACATCCCGAGCTACCAGGTCAAGCCGGACGACGTCGTCTCACTGAAGACCGGGTCAGGCGCGGAGCAGATCGTCCGTGATGCAACCGACCTCACCGCCGCCGTCGCCCCGTGGCTCCAGGCAGACCACGACGGCCTCAGCGGGACCGTCTTGAAGTGGCCGGAGCGTGCCGAGATCGACACCCCGGTTTCCGAACAGTTGATCGTCGAGCTCTACTCCAAGTAGTAGAGCTCGCTTAAGAAAGGACACAAGTGGCAGTACGCGCGACCGATTTCCAGATGCCGAAGATCACCCACGAAGAGGTGAACGAGAACCGCGGCGTGTTCGTGATCGAGCCCCTCGATCGCGGCTTCGGCTACACGTTCGGCAACTCGCTGCGCCGGGTGCTGCTCTCCTCGCTCGAGGGCGCCGCGGTCACCTCGGTGAAGATCGAGGGCGTCGCGCACGAGTTCACCACGCTTCCGGGCGTCCGCGAGGACGTCACGGACATCATCTTGAACCTGAAGCAGCTCGTCTGCATCCTTCACGGCGAGTCGCCGGAGGTGGAGGTGCGGCTGACGAAGCGCGGTGAGGGCATCGTCACGGCAGCCGATATCGAGGCCCCCGCAGATCTCGAGATCCTGAACCCGGATCTCGAAGTCGCGAACCTCTCGTCGAAGGGTCGCCTCGAGATCACGCTCACGATCGGGCGCGGTCGCGGGTACGTCCCGGCCGAGGGCAACCGCGGCCAGGCGCACACGATCGGCGTGATTCCGGTCGACTCGATGTTCTCGCCGATCAACCGCGTCGCGTACGACGTGGAAGCCGCTCGTGTCGGTCAGCGCACCGACTACGACAAGCTCATCCTCGACGTCACGACCAACGGGTCGATCGATCCGAAGGACGCGATCGCAGAGGGTGCCGAGATCCTGATCCGCCAGCTGGCGATCTTCACCGACCTCGAGAAGATCGAGGGCTTCGGCGAGTCGGCCGCGCAGGCTTCGGACGGAGCCGGCGAGTCGGCGGGCGTCTCGCTCGCAGGTGGCATGGAGAACTTCCCGATCGAGGAGCTCGAGCTCGGCGTTCGTTCGTACAACTGCTTGAAGCGCGTCGGCATCGAGACCATCGGCGACCTCGTGACCAAGTCGGAGAACGAGCTGGCCGCGATCCCGAACTTCGGCAAGAAGTCGATCGAAGAGGTCAAGGAGACCCTGGCCCAGCATGGCCTCGGGCTCCGCGGCGGTTCCTCCAATGGGGCGGAAGGCTAGTCCCCAGTGCGTCACGCTCGCGCAGGAAAGAAGCTCGGCCGCGATTCGGCGCACCGCAAGGCTCTCTATTCGAACCTTGCGGGTGCGCTGATCGAGCACGGCCGGATCAAGACGACCGTCACGAAGGCGAAGGCAGTCAAGCCGCACGTCGAGCACATGATCACGCTCGGCCGCCGCGGCGACCTGCACGCTCGCCGGCAGGCGACGGCGTTCCTGCGCTCGCGCGATGTCGTGCACAAGCTGTTCACCGACGTCGCACCGCTCTTCAAGGACCGGCCGGGCGGCTACACGCGGATCATCAAGATCGGCACGCGCCCGGGGGACTCCGCGGAGATGGCCTACATCGAGCTCGTCGACGAGGAGTACGTTGCGGCGCAGATCGAGGAGCGCACCCCGGACCCGGTGGCCGAGCCGGAGCCCGAGACCGCGGAGGAGCCTGAGGCATCGGCCGCCGAGGCCGAGACCGAGGAGCCGTCCGACGACGAAGCAGTGTCCGGCGAAGAACCTCCGGCGGAGACCGAAGAGGTCTCCGATGCCGCTGACCCGGTGTCAGACACCGGCGAGGAGCCCGAAGCTCCCGCCGAGAAGTCCTAGCCCGTCGAGCCGATCAGCGCGCCGACGACGGCGATCACCGCGCCGCCGATCGAGATCGCCACGAGCGACTTCAGAAAGCCCGTGTCGAAGAACTTCCACCGGATCACCGCGAGGCCGATCAGCTCGAACGCGACGACGATCGCGGCGAGGACGACGGCGCCGTGGTAGTTCGTGATCAGGAACGGCAGGGTGTGGAGGATGCCGCCCAGGAACGTCCCGAGCCCCGTGATTGCGCCGCGCACGGCCGGGTTGCCACGGCCGGTCAGTTCGCCCGTGTCCGACAGGCCCTCGGAGAAGGCCATCGAGATCGCGGCGCCGATCGACGTCGCCAGGCCGGCGATGAACGCGACATGGGGCTTGTGGGTGTAGAACGCGATCCCGAAGATCGGCGCGAGCGTCGAGAGAGAACCGTCGATCAGCCCCACCATGGCCGGCTGCACGCGTTGTAGGAGAAAGTTGTGCTCGTCGGACATGAGTAGAGTATAGCTAACGGATGCCAAGTGACTAGAGCATCAGGCAGACCTTACAACAGATGCAAGGAGCGCCTGACGCCTAGGGTTGCGAGCGCGTCGTGCGCCTGAAGCTAACGATCGAGTACGACGGCACCGGCTTTCGCGGCTGGGCCCGCCAACCGGGTGAGCGGACGGTCGAGGGCGAGCTGCGTCGCGCGGTCGGGGAGCTCTACGGCGCCGGCGAGCTGATCGTCGCGGGACGCACGGACACCGGCGTGCACGCGCTCGCCAACGTCGTGTCGGCCGAGGTCGAGGGCGGGCCTCCGCCGGAACGAGCGGTTTCCGCGCTCAACGCGCTGCTGCCGCGTGACGTGGCGGTCAGCCGCGTCGACCGGGCACCAGACGCGTTTCACGCGCGCTACGACGCGCGCTCGCGCTCCTACACCTACCGCGTCTGGCGCCGCCGCGAGCGTTCGGCGTTGGAGGCGCGACGCTCGCTCTTCTACCCACGGCCGTTCGACCTCGAGGAGCTGAACGAAAACGCGGAGTCGCTGATCGGCGAGCACGACTTCCGGGCGTTCACCCCTGCGGAGACGCAGCACAAGCTCTTCACGCGAACGATCGAGAGCACGCGCTGGGTCGAGCTGGACGAGAACGTGGTCGCATTCGAGATCACCGCCGACTCGTTCCTCCGCCACATGGTGCGTACGCTGGTCGGCTCCATGCTGCAAGGCCACGACCTCGCCCCCCTGCTGACCGGAGGCCTGCGCAGGGACGCCGGAGCCACCGCCCCGCCGCACGGCCTGTACCTGACGGACGTGACCTACTGAGCCACGCCTCCGAGGCTCCTGGCCGGTCGCCAAACGACGTGATGAGACTGTGACATTTCATCCACAGAGGCTTGATCGGGACGTGGGCGGGGCAGACAATCCGTCGTGCACACATGCCGCCACTGTGGGAACGCCGTCGAGGATAGGTTCCGCTACTGCCCCGGGTGCGCCGTGCCCCAGCGCAGCAAGCTCGTGGAGTTCGTCGCGCCACCGACGCGCAGACCGTTCTTCGACCAGCTCCGCGACTCCCTCCGACTCTGACGCTCGAGCAGATCCGTCAGAGGGTGGTGGACGGCGTCTTCGAGACGCTTGAGGAAAAGCCGCTGATCGTCGTCCTGGTCGCCGCGGGCGCCACGATCGGAACGGCGGTCGCGCTCGGGTCGTACGCCGGTTGGCCGAAGGTGATCGCGCTTGTCCACACCCGGCACTCCTGGGTGTGGCTCGGCGCCTGCTTCATCGGTGAGCTCGTTGCGTATGCCGGGTACGCACTGACGCTGCGCGACATGGCGCGCGTGGATGACGGCGGCGAGCTGAGCCTCGAGCACTCCGTCAAGGCGGTCGTTGCCGGGTTTGGGGTCTTCGCTGCGACGCGGGGGAGCGGTGGCTTCGCCGTCGACTACTGGGCGTTCCGTCGTGCCGGGGCGTCGAAGCGCGACGCGACGCACCGTGTGCTCGGGCTCGGTTTCCTCGAATACGTCGTGCTCTCGCTGATCGCCCTTTCCGCTTCCGCGGTTCTTTTCTTCGGCTTCGACGGACACGCCGGTCTTTCCACAACCCTGCCGGGCCTCACCGTCGTTCCGGCGCTCGTGCTGGCGGCGTGGGCGACCTCGCCCACTCGAGTCGACCGCCTCAGTCGGCCGAGAGGTGGCCGCTGCACGAGGCTGACCGCGAATGCCGTCGCCGGAGCGAGTTATGTGCGCCAGCTTCTGCTCAACCCTCGCGAGCACGGCCTCGGCGTCCTCGGCAACGTCATGTACTGGGCGGGGGACATCGGGTGTCTTTGGGCGGCGCTCGCGCTGTGCGGGTCATCGGTCACGCTGGCGAAGCTCATCCTTGCCTACGCTGCCGGCTATGTCCTGACGCGCCGCGCACTGCCGGCTGGAGGAGCGGGCTTCGTCGAGATCGCGCTTACCCTCGCGCTCGTCGGGGTCGGGGTCGGCTTCGTGAAGGCGCTCGTCGCCGTCGTCATCTACCGACTCTTCAACTTCTGGTTGCCGATCCTTCCCGCGCTGGTGCTGATGCCCGGGATCGGCGACCTGCGAAAGCGTTTTCGGGCGGCGCCGTAGCCGTTCGCGGACTGAGACTCCAGGTCTCGGGGGCTGGCTACGATCGGCTGGTGCGCTACCCGGTCGTTCTCTTCGATCTCGACGGCACGGTGATCGATTCCGGGGCGATCATCCTCGCCTCGATGCGGCATGCGGCCGAGACGGTCGTGGGCGGGGAGTGGGAGGACGACGACCTGATGAAGGCGGTCGGCGGGCCGGGGCTCGAGACGCAGATGGTTGCGCTCGATCCGGAACGTGTCGACGAGCTCGTCCGCGTCTATCGCGCGCACAACGAGCCGCTGCACGCGACGCTCGAATGTTGCGCGGGTGTGGACGGCGTGCTCGCCACGCTGAAGGAGGGTGGGCACCGGCTCGGGATCGTGACGGCGAAGCGCCGTCTGACCGTCGATCTCGCATTTGCACGGCTCCCCATCGAGCACCTCTTCGAGACCGTGGTCGGCGGCGACGAGACGGAGCACCACAAGCCGCACCCGGCACCGCTCCTGCTCGCGCTCGAGCGCCTGGGCGCCTCGCCCGAGGACGCCGCGTACGTCGGAGACTCTCCGTTCGACATGCAGGCCGCGAAGGCCGCGGGCCTCTACGCGATCGGGGTCAGCTGGGGCCGCATCCACACAGCCGACAAGCTGGGGGACGCCGACGTGATCGTGCACAGCGCAGAGGAGCTTCTTGAGCTCGTCTAGGGCGGAAGAGCTTCGCGCACAGCTGAACCGCTGGCTGCACGAGTATCACGTCCTCGACGAGCTCTCCGTCGACGATGCGACGTACGACAGCGCCTACGACGAGCTTCTCCAGCTCGAGCGGAGAAACCCCGAGCTCGTGACGACCGACTCTCCGACCCAGCGGGTCGGGGCGCCGGCCTCCGAGAAGTTCCAGAAGGTGCAGCACCTCACGTCGATGGGCTCGCTCGAGAAGGTGACGACGGGCGAGGCGCTCGTGAAATGGGCCGAGGACGTCCAGAAGCGCCTCGACAGCGACGAGCCCGTCGCGTTCGTTCTCGAGCCGAAGATCGATGGCCTCGCGATCAACCTCACCTACGACGACGGACTGTTCACGCGCGGCGCGACGCGAGGCGACGGTGAGATCGGCGAGGACGTCACGGTGAATCTGCGCACGATTCCGTCGATCCCACTGCGGATGCTCGACGACGACGTGCCGTCGTCGATCGAGGTTCGCGGCGAGGTCTACATGCCGCTGAGCGGCTTCAGGGAGCTCAACGAGCGCCTGATCTCCGAGGACAAGAAGCCGACACCGAACCCGCGCAACGCGGCCGCAGGTTCGCTGCGCCAGAAGAACCCCGCGATCACCGCGTCGCGCCCGCTCTCGTTTTGGGGCTACGGCGTCGGTGCGCATCGGGGCGTCGAGCTGCGTACCCACTGGGAGACCCTCCAGTGGCTGAAGCAGCACGGCTTCCCGATCAACCCGTTCGCCGAGCGGCTCGAGTCGATCGAAGCAGTTGCGAAGGCGTGTCGAGAATGGGAGCTCAAGCGCGCAAAGCTCGACTACGAGATCGACGGCATCGTCGTCAAGGTCGACGACTACGAGCAGCAGCGTCGCCTGGGTGCGCTGCACTCGAGGCCACGCTGGGCTCGCGCGTTCAAGTGGGCGCCGATGACTGCGACGACGCGCCTCAAGGAGATCAGGATCCGCGTCGGCCGCACCGGTGCACTCAATCCCTGGGCGATCATGGAACCGGTCGAGGTCGGCGGCGTGACCGTCTCGCGCGCGACGCTCCACAACGAAGAGGACATCAACCGCAAAGACATCCGCGCAGGCGACGACGTGATCGTGCAGCGCGCCGGCGACGTGATCCCGCAGATCGTCGGACCAGCCGGCAAGCATCGCCGGGGCACGAAGCCGTTCAAGATGCCCGCGCACTGCCCGCTCTGCGGCGCCGGAATCGTGAAGCCCGAGGGCGAGGTGATGCACCGCTGCCCGAACCGGGCCTGTCCGTCGCGCGGCCTCGAGACGCTGATCAACTGGGTCCAGGGGCCTGCGGACATCGACGGCGTCGGGGAACAAACCGTTCGTACCCTCTGGGACAAGGGGTTGGTCAGGTCGCTGCCCGATCTCTATCGACTGACGAAGGAACAGCTGCTCGAGCTCGAGGGCTTCGCCGAGATCTCTGCCGGCAATGCGATCGATCAGATCGAGGCGTCGCGCACACGCGTGCCGTTCTCCCGTGTGCTCCTGGGACTCAACATCGCGGGCATCGGCTGGGTGCTCGCTCAGAACCTGGCACGCCATGTTCGCAACGTCGATGCGCTACTGGCCGCCACGCCCGAAGAGCTCGCAGAAGTGGAGGGCTTCGGCCCGGATCGCGCAGAAGGAGTAGCCGAATGGTTCGCGGACGACGACAACCGCCGCCTCGTCGACGAGCTGCGCGCGATCGGCCTGAACTTCGAGGCCGACGAGAGCGACAAGCCCATCGAAGGGCCGCTGACGGGGACGCAGTACGTGATCACCGGCACGCTCGAGTCGATGGCGCGCGAGCAGGCGCGCGAGGCGCTGGAAGCGCTCGGCGCGAAGGTCTCCGACAACGTCTCCAAGAAGACGACCGGTGTGATCGTCGGCGAGAGCCCGGGCTCGAAGGTCGCGAAAGCGGAAAAGGCGGGGGTTCCGATCCTCGAAGAGGAAGACCTGAAACGGTTGCTAGCCGGCTGACGCGAGCGCGGTCGCGAAGCGGTCCTGCGCCTTGCGCGCCGCAGACGTCGACACCGGAACGCCGTTCTGAAGCACCGCGAACACATAGCGGTCACCCACGTAGCCGCTGAGAGCGGAGGCACGCGACGTGGTGCCGGTCTTCGCCCGCACCGTGCCTTTCGCGGGCGGCTCGCGCATGCGCTTGTCGAGCGTGCCGTTGACGCCGGCGATGGGAAGCGACGCCCAGAACGGCGTGCGCAGGTCGATGTCGTTCCAGACGGCGACGAGCAGCGCGCCCAACGCTTGCGCCGTGAGGCGGTCGAAAAGTGAGAGGCCTGATCCGTCGACGATGCGCACGCCTACGAGCGGCACGCCGGCCGCGCCGAGATCGCGCACCACGACAGCCGCTCCCGCTGCGGTCGTCCCTTCGTCGTCCACCTCGGCGCCGAGCACTTTCAACACCATCTCGGCGGCGAAGTTGTCGCTCTCGCGGTCCATCGCGGCGAGCACCACCGGTAACGGCTCCGACTCGACCTGGGCCAGCGCAAGCGCACTGTCGGGCGTGCGGCCGAGACCCACCGCGCCCGAGGCGATGCCGCGCTTACGCAGCATGAATCGCAGGCGGCCGGCTGCTGCGAGTGCAGGCTGAAGAGCAACATGTCTGTCGTACACCGCCCGGTCGACCACCAGCGCCGAGAGGGGCGGGCACTCGTCGATGAAGTAGGACGCACGCCAGCCGGGCGCTGTGCGGGCTGCGTCGAACCACGACTCGTCTCCGAACACCCGGCCCGTGATGTGCGTGATCCCGAGCATGGAGATCTGCGTGGCGAGCCGGTCGACCTGGAGAGAGGTGAGCGTCGGGTCGCCGAAGCCTTTGAGAAAGACGTCGCCGTGCCAGACCGAGCCTTCCTGGTATCCGCGACCGAAGATCTCCGTCCGAAACCGGTAGCTCGTCCCGAGCTCGCGGAGCGCCGCGAATGCGACCGTGAGCTTCTCGTTGGACGCCGGCGCGAGTGGCAGATCGGGGTGGCGCGAGAAGAGCGTACGGCCGGTGGTGAGGTCGACGGCGACCGCGCCCGACGCGGCTTTGGAGTTCCCCGGGACCGCCAGTGCATTGGCCAGACGGGTCGGCAACGGCACCACCGATGCGCCGACGGCCGGGGCCAGAAGGAGCGCCGCGCAGAAGCTGAGGAGGCACCGGCGCACGCAGCCATTGTGACTCAGGAACTGCCGGGGGTGGGCCTCGCCCGGGAAGAAGATGGGACTCGTGGCCCTTGCCCCTCCAGGCCACGAGACGAAGAATCGTCCGTGGCGGGCGCATGACTGAACTCTTGGAACAAATCTCTGCATTGATCAGCGAGCCCGCGCGCGATCTCGACACGATCGAGCGCACATTGACGGACGGCTACGCGCAGGCCCTGTCGCTCGAGGCCGAGACGTGGCGCCTCGAGAAGCGGATCAAAGAAGTCGCCCAGACCCTCCAGCGGGGTGACACCGTCAACAAGGCGCGTGAGATTGCAGCCCTCGCAGAGCGGGTCGAGGGCAGGGCGGACGACCTGATGACGCTTCGGGCGCTGCTCGCCGACCTGCGCCGCCATGCAAACGACGTTCGCGTCGGCGCTGGTCGCTAGCGGCTAGACGATCCCGGAGCGCACCGCGTAGACCGCGGCCTGGATCCGGTTCTCGATCTGCAGCTTCATCAGGATGTTCGAGATGTGGTTCTTGACCGTCTTCGGGCTGATGTGCAGCTCGGCGGCGATCATCGCGTTGTCCTTACCGTTCGCGATCAGCTTCAACACCTGGATCTCGCGGTCCGACAACTCGGATTGGATGAGCTCCGCTTCGCGGTGCGACGCGCTCGAGGCGCGCACACGCTGCAGGACCTTGGCGGCGATCGTGGGTGAGACGAGCGACTCGCCGACGGACGCAGCACGGATCCCCTGCATCAGTTCCGTGATCGACGCGTCCTTCAGTAGATAGCCGCAGGCGCCAGCCAGGATCGCATCCAGGACGTCACTGTCCTGATCGGAGATGGTGAGGACGAGGACACGGGTCAGGGGCGCGATCATCGTGATCTGGCGCGTCGCCTCGACGCCGCTGATTCCCGGCATGTTGAGATCCATCACGACCACGTCGGGCGCGAGCTCGCGCACCGCCTTGAGCGCTTCGGTGCCGTTATCGCACTCGCCCGCGATGTCGACGCCTTGCTCCTCGAGCAGGTTGCGAAGACCGGTCCTGAACAGGTCGTGATCGTCCACGAGCAAAACGCGCGGCGCGAAGGTCTCGGTGATATCTGCTGCGTCGGTCAGATCGGCCCCCCTGGGCCGACCAGTTTACCCAGCAGCATTCCTAATGAAGGGTGATCGTGACGGTTTGGCGGCCCCAGGCGTTCGCCTGAGCGACCGACGGGAACCAGAGATCGATCGTCGTCCCGATGATCGCGCCACCCGTATCCGCTGCGACCGCCTCGCCGTAGCCCGGGATCGTCATCTTCGTCCCGAGTGGGATCATGGACGGATCGACGGCGACGATGCCCCATCCGACGGGCAGGCCGGTCGCCGTGGTGCCCGCCAGCGCGTACCCCGTCGCGGAGACGGTGAGCGTGCGACCGCCCCCGGACGCAGCGACGGCCGGGCCGGTGAGAGAGGAGGACGACACGAGGCCGGTCGTGCTCGAGCCGACGCTCGAAGCGCGTGTGAGTTGCGCGCTCTTCGACTGGGCGGCGCCGGCCTGCGTGACGAGCGACGAGATCTGACGCTGGGTCAGCTTCCGCTCGGCGGCGAGCGATCCGATGTACGAGGTTCGGGCGGCACGGGTCGCAGCGAGGGCATTCCCCGTCGAGCGTGCCTGCTGCAGTGCCGCAGCAAGCGCGACCTCGCGCGAAGCAAGCCGCCGCGACGCTGAGCCGAGGCTCACGCGTGCGGTCTTGAGCTCTCCAATCAGCTCTTCACCCTGGCTCGTCATGCGGCTCAGGTTGTCGAGGCTCGTCATCGCCTCGTCGATCGTTTTCGCGCCGAACACGATCTCGAGCGGCTCGACGTTGCCCTGCTCGTACAGCGCGCGGAGGCGTGCTGCGACACGACCCTGGGCGAGCGTCGCGCCGTGCTTCGCGATGCGAAGTTGATTGCCGAGGCTCGCGCGTTGCGCGCGCAGTGACTGCGTTTGTGTCTGCAGCGTGTTCAGCTGCGATTGTGCGCCAGCGAGCTGCAGGTCGAGTGAATAGAGGCCGAGCACGGCGGCGCGCGATTTCGCGGCGAGTGAGGCATCGTGCGCGCGCAGCGTGGACGTGCTGTGCGAGGTGATCGCACCGCTGACTCCCGGAGCCGCGAGAACGGCCAGGGCGATCACGACGAACGGAAAAAGCCGCCGTCGCGGCATATGTGCCTGCCCGAGCACGAGGGCGGACCGTACCACACCTCTTGAGCAGGGACTCCCGGATTCGTGCAGAAATAGAGAGGTTTCGCGGAAGTTTGTGACAGATGTTCGTTGACGGTCGTCCGAAAAGGTTGCTAACCTCGCCCTAACGTGACGTACCGGCCCCTCCCGGTGCGCCCGTCCCGTTCCCTCACCGGGGATTGTCATTCGTAGGCTGGGACAGGCGCCGTACGTACTTACGGGGATCTGCATCGCTCTTTTGGCGGCAGTCCCGGCGTTCGCCGACCCCTCGGTTAGCTCGAAGCGCGCAGAGGCGCAGCAGGTGATGGCGCAGTTGGGGCAGCTTTCGAACTCCCTAGAGCGCGCTCGCTCGCAATACGACGTGGCAACGAACCAGCTCGCGAAGATTCAGCACGACCTGAAGGTCAACCGTCATGAGCTGACCGTTGCGAAGCACAACCTGAAGAGCAGCCAGAAGGTGATCGCCGCGAGGCTCGTGACGCTCTACACCTCGGATCAGGCGTCCACACTCGAAGTCATTCTCGGTGCGCAGAGCCTCGACGACATGATCACGCGCATGGACAGCGCGAAGAGCGTGACGGGGCTCGATGCGCGCGTGCTGTCACAGGTCCAGACCTTCCGTACCGCGGTGAAGCGAAATCATGAGCTCCTCGCGACGGCGCATGCGTCGCAGCAGCGGGTCGTCTCCCAGCGCGCGTCTGCGAAGGCCTCGATCGAATCGCAGATCAGCCGCTCGAACTCACTTCTTGCCTCGATCAAGGGCGAGATCGGGAGGATCGTCGCTGCCGAAGCTGCACACCAGCGCCAGTTGGCCGCAGCAGCACAGACGCGGCTCTCGATCGCGCATCGCGCGCAGCAGACCCAGGACACGGTCGTCGGCGCCATGGCGATCGCGCCCGAGTCGCTCACCGTCTCTGCTCCGCCGTCGTCGTTCTCCGGCGCCGTCGGTGTGGCGATGTCGCAGCTCGGCAAGCCCTACGTCTGGGGCTCCTCCGGGCCCGACTCGTTCGACTGTTCCGGCCTCGTCGTTTACGCGTTCGCCGCCGTCGGCAAGTCGCTGCCGGGCCGCACGACGTACGACCTGTGGGGCGCCGGGGTCCCGGTCTCCCGCGATCAGCTCCAGCCGGGCGATCTCGTGTTCTTCAACTCGCTCGGGCACATGGGCATCTACATCGGCGGCGACCAGATGGTGCATGCGCCCCACGCCGGCGACGTGGTCAAGATCTCCAGCTTGTCCGAGAGCTGGTACGCGAGCACCTACATGGGCGCTCGCCGCATCCTCTAAGAGCCTAAGAGCGAAACTCAGCAACCTGGTTCAAAGAGCGCGAACCAGGTTGCATACGACTCACGGGCATCGAGCCCGTTAGTCGTATAGCGCTGCGGCTTCTGCAGCGAAGTGGTCGAGCACGACCTTGCGCTTCAGCTTCAGCGTCGGTGTGATCTCGTCGTGCTCGAGCGTGAACTCGCGCGGCAGCACGATAAAGCGCTTGATCTGTTCGTAGCGTGAGCGCTCCGCATTGACCGCGTCGACGGCTGCTTGCACCTGCGTCTGCACGTCGCCTCGATTTGCCGCTTCCGGATCGATCGTGATCAGTGCCGAGATGTACGGCTTGCGGTCGCCGAGCACGATCGCCTGCGAGACGACGCGATGCGACTTCAGCGCGTTCTCGAGGTTCTGCGGCGAAACGTTCTTGCCGCCGGCCGTGACGAGGATGTCCTTCTTGCGGTCTGTGATCACGAGGAAGCCGTCTTCGTCGATGTGCCCGACGTCGCCGGTGTGCACGAACCCTTCGCTGTCGAGCACGTCGTTCGTCGCGGCCTCGTCGCGGTAGTAGCCGGCGAACACGGTGTTCGAGCGCAGGAGGATCTCGCCGTCTTCCGCGAGCCGGATCTCGACACCGGGCAGCGCCTTGCCGACCGTGCCGAACTTGTAGTCGTTCGGGCGGTTGACGGTCGCGGCGGTCGTCACCTCGGAGAGCCCGTAACCCTCGAGGATGAGGATGTCGAGCGCATGGAAGAACTCGGCGATGTCGCGGGACAGCGGAGCGCCGCCGGTGTTCGCGACGCGCAGGCGACCGCCGAAGCGCGCCTTCACCTTCGAGTAGACAAGCTTGTTTGCGAGCTTGTGCTGCGCCATCAGCGCACGCGGCACCGGTTGCTTCGCCTGCCGCAGCTTCGAGACGCGGTAACCGACGCGGAGGGCCCAGTCGATCAGCTTCCGCTTCACACCCGTTTCTTCCTCGAACTTCGCGACGACCGCAGTGTGGATCTTCTCGTACACGCGCGGCACGCTCGGGAAGATGTGCGGCCGCACGCGCGGCAACTCGACGGCGGCCTGCAGCGGGTCGGGGAGGAAGGCGATCGTGTAGCCGATGTACGCGGCGGAGAGGTGGAGCAGCCGCCCGTAGTTGTGTGCGAGCGGCAGGTAGAGCAGCATCACGTCGCCGCCCTCGGTGAGGCGGTCCTCCATCTCGTCGCCCTTCTGGACCATCGCGTAGTAGTTGCGGTGGCGGATCATGCAGGCCTTCGGCGGCCCGGTCGTCCCGGACGTGTAGATGAAGGTGAAGAGGTCGTCTTCGTCGATCGAGTCGGCGCGCTCGTCGAGCGCGCCGGGATGATCCGCGGCATAGGCGCGACCGCGCTCGCGTAGCTCGTCGAGCTCGTCGAAGCCGATCACCCGTTCCAGCTCCGGGAGCTTCGCGCGCTGCTCGTCGTCCTCGACGAGCACCCCCACGGCCTCCGAGTGGCCGAGCACGTACTGGACGTCTCGGGGCGAGCTGTTCGCGTAGATCGGGGCGCCGACCGCGCCGACCAGCCCGAGCGCGAAGTCGAAGAGCGACCACTCGAGGCTCGTGCGGGCGAGGAGGGCGAACGAATCGCCCTTGCGGACGCCGAGCGCCAGCAACCCGTTCGCGAGCTCGTCGACCGTCCGGGACGCCTCCGCCCAGGTGACCGGGAGCCACTCCCCACCGACCTCGTGCAGGTACGCAGGGTCGGGATGCGCGGCCGCGACCGCGTCCCGCCACAGATTCGCAATCGTCCGGGCGCGGGCCACTCCGTCAATTTAGATGATCGGTTCCCGACCAGAGCACCCGCGGATGGGGGCCTGCACGCGGCGCATCGCGCCCGCCTTGGTGCAGACCCTCCCCGCGGGGCACTCCCATCGCGAACCGACCATCTACTGCAGGAACCGGTTGGGGGAGGGCGAATCCAGGCCGTCCCCGGTACGATTTCACCTGCAGATGCGCACAACCTGGAATGGATCCGTGAGCTTCGGGCTCGTCAACATCCCCGTCGGCCTGGCGCCGGCGACGAAGTCGGCTGCGCGCCAGTCCGACGTCTCCTTCCGGCTGCTGCATCGCGAGTGCGGAACCCCGATCAAGCAAAAGCGGTGGTGCCCTGTCCACGAGCGCGACGTCGAGTCCGACGAGCTCGTAAAGGGCTGGGAGGTGTCGAAGGGCCAGTTCCTGATGGTCGAGGACCCCGACTTGGAGGCGATCGAGAACCGCGACACGAGCCGCTCGATCGACATCAACCGCTTCGTCAGGCTCGAGGAGGTCGACCCGGTCTACTACGACCGCACCTACTTCCTCGTGCCCGCGGGCGCCGAGGCGCAGCGAAGGCCCTACGTGCTGCTGCTCGAGGCGATGAAGGAGTCTGGTGTCGCCGCGCTCGGCCGCTTCGTGCTGGCCGGCAAGGAGAAGCTCTGCCTGATCCGCCCGATGGGCGACGCTCTGGCGCTCGAGACCCTCTTCGTCCACGAGGACGTGAAAGACCACGCCGAGATCGACGAGGCGGTCGCGACCTCTGAGGTCAAGAAGCCCGAGCTCGACCTCGCGAAGCAGATCATCGCGTCGCTGGCCGCGCCGTTCGACGCGAACGAATTGCGGAGCGAGTACAGGGAGTCGCTGCGTGAGTTGCTCGAGGCGAAGCTCAAGGGCCACGAGATCGAAGCGCCTGAAGAGCCGGCTACGGCGCCGGTCGTCGATCTGATGGAAGCGCTGAAAGCGTCGGTCGCAGCCGCCTCGGCGAAGGACGAGGACGCGCCCAAAAAGAAAGCGGCATCGCGTAACCGCGCTGCCGCTTCCAAGTAACGCCTGACGGTCTCGCTAGTGCTGCGCGGGCAGCGCTCCCAGTGCGTGGAGCTGGGCCGCGAACAGTGATTTGTCGATCTTCCCGTGGTAGATCGGCACGTGTTCCTCGAGGCAGATGCGGATCACCTCTTCGCGGTCGATCCCGACTTCCTTCGAGAGCTCGTCGGGCGTCAAGTGATTTGCCATTTCGCTCCTTCCACGAAAAAGCCCGCCGCGCACAGTGCGCCAGCGGGCCAGGGTTTCAAGGGCTAGGTCTCCAGCTCCTCGGGGTGCAGGACGGAGCTCATCAGTCGGCCCGCCTTATCACCGTCAAGCTCATAGTCATCGGAGAATAATCGATCGACATGACGGATGCGACGGTTCTTCTGCCCGGCCTGGACGAGCGGCTCTACGAGCGGCGCGGCGCCCGGATCCGCACGTTCGAGGGCGGGGAAGGGCCGCCCCTCCTGCTCGTCCACGGGCTCGGCGGCGCCGCGTGGAACTTCTCCGAGCTGGCGCCGCTCCTGCCGGGGAGACGGCTGATCGTTCCGGATCTCCCCGGCCACGGCGCGTCCTCACCGCTGCCGGCGCCGAGCCTGACCGGCTTCGCGGACGTGCTGGCGGAGCTGCTCGACGAGCCCGTCGACGTGCTCGGCCACTCGCTGGGCGGGGTGGTGGCCCTGCGGCTCGCGGAGCGGCACCCGGCGCTCGTCCGCAGCCTCGTCCTCGCCGCCGCAGCAGGGATCTCGAGCTCCACACGGCTGGCAGAGATCACGATCGCGCTGACCGGGATCGTCCAGCCGGGCCGGATCGCCGGGCGACGAGTGGGGCTCGTCGCGCGCTCGCGCCGCCTGCGGCGACTGGTCTTCGAGGGCTTCGAGGTCGCAAACGCGGACCTGCTGACGGAGCGGGCCGTGCATGGCTTCCTGCGCGGGCCGACGATGCACACCGACGCGTTCGGCGCGGGGCTCGCGCTGGTTGCGGACGATCCGCGCGAGGATCTCGATCGGGTGCGCTGCCCAGTGCTCATCCTCTGGGGCGCGCGCGACAAGCAGGTGCCGCTCGAGGACGGCTTCGAGTACGCGCGGCGGCTGGGCGCCCCGCTGCGGGTGATCGCCGATTGTGGCCATCTCCTGATCGGCGAGCGGCCCGACGTGTGCGCGCGGGCGATCCTGGAGTTCACCGACTCGCGCTTTGACTAGCCGCCCAACTCGCAAGTGCGCACGCGCGGATGGGGGCCTGAACGCGGCGCATCGGTGCCGCCGCGGACGACATCAAGGCCACCAGCAGTGACGCCGTCCGCGTCGTCCCCGCTGCTTGGTTCAGACCCTCCTCGCA
>JBKJQL010000010.1:0-15810 GCA_046594035.1 Gaiellaceae bacterium | reverse complement strand
CGTCCAGTCGACGTTCTTCGACTCTTCCTCGTGCTCCCGGAAGTTGCCCGCCGTGTGGAAGAGCTTCTTCGGGATGATCGGCGCGCGGAGCTTCGCCTCGGCGAGCGGCGTGCGCTCCGAAGCGTCGTCGGCGCCGCCGCGCTCGAAGTACTCGCGCATCGTGGGGATGTCCAGGCGCACGATCTCCTCGCCCTCGACGCGGCCGACCTTGCCGTCGTCGTAGGTGACGAGCTTCATGCGCAGACTTTCTGCGCGACCAATGCGTAGGTCTCCGCGGTCTTGACGAGGCCGTCGATCTCGAGATTCTCGCCGAGCTCCACGTCCATCAGCCCGGTCGAGGTGCCGTAATTGAGCGTTGGGATGCCGTAGCGCGTGAGCGCGGACGCATCGCTGAACCAGCGCGTGACGTCGCGCCCCGGCGTCTCGCCGAACACCTCTTCGTGCGCCGCGTCGACGGCCTGCACGAGCTCGTGCCCCTCGTCGATCTCGGCGCCTGGCGCAGTGACGTAGACCTCGCCCTCCACGCCGTAGTCGGGGAAGCGCTGCGCCAGCAGGCGCACGAAGTCGAGCACCTCGCGCCGGGCGACGCCCATCTCCTTGGTCGGCGGCACGCGGATGTCGAGGAACAGATCGGTGTGGTGCGGCGTCCGCGAAACGCGCCAGCCGAAGCCACCATTCACGGCGCCGACGTTGACGATCGCCTTGGCGCCACGGTAGGCGTTCGTCGGGTCGTCCTCCCAGGTCGGGATCCATTCGAGCACCGCGTTCGTCACTTCGTGCATGCGCAGGATCGAGTTCTGCTCACGCTTGCCCTCGCTGAAGGCGGTGTGGATGAAGTTGCCCTGCACGCGGATGCGCAGCCAGAGCGAGCCGAAGTGCCCGAGCACGACCTTGCCTTCCGTCGGCTCGCCGAGCAGGCACATGTCGGCAACGCCTCCATGAGAGACGAGGTAGCGCGAGCCGGCGGCGTAGCCGCGGTACTGCGCACCTTGCGCCGACCCGTACTGCGTCTTTTCGATCTCGCCGCAGACCGCCGCGATCAGCACGTCGCCGCGCAGCTTCACGCCGGCGTCCTGCAGCGCGCGCACGGCCTCGACGTAACAGGCGAGCGCGCCCTTCATGTTCGAGATGCCGAGTCCATAGAGCCGTCCATGCTTGACGAACGCCTTCGGCTGAAATCCGGGCACGTCCTTCAACCATGGCTCGCGCCCCGAGTACGAGGTGTCCATGTGCCCGTTGAACATCAGCGTCTTGCCACCGCCGCTGCCCTGCCACGTGGCGAGCGCGTTGGCGCGGCCGTCCTCGACCTGCTGCCACTGGACCTGCAGCCCCAGCTCCTCGAACAGCGAGACCATCAGCTCCGCCATCGGCTGCTCGCTGCCGGTGAAGCTGTGGACGTCGATCATCGAGCTCGCCGTCTCGACGAGCCGGTCCTTCTTGATTCTCATGGGCGCACGTGCGGCAGAACCTGCTCGCCGAAGAGGCGGATCTGCTCGTGGCGATCCTCGCCCCACAACTCGAGCATCACGTGAGTGCAGCCTGCATCCTGGTACTCGCGGATCGCGGCGATGCAGTCCTCCGGCGTGCCGGCGATCGGCTTGCACTTGTCGAGAATGGCGTCGGTGACCAGCTCCTTCGCCGCGAGGCGACCGCCGCGCTCCATCGCCTCGGCGACCGGGCGGATCTCGTCCTGCTCCAGACCGGCGAGGTCGAGCAGCGTGTCGGCGGAGCCCTGGATGTTCTGCACCTTGTTGGCGAGGTACATCCCGGCGATCTCGCGCGCGCCGTCGCGTCCCTTCTCACGGTCGGTCGCGTGGATCGAGGCGACGACGGTGCAGCCGATATCGATGTCCGCCTTGACGTTTTCGCGCGTGTAACGCACGAACGCGGGCGTCGTGATCGACGGTGTCAGACACCCGTCGCCGATCTCGCCTGCCAGCGCCTGCATCTTCGGCGCGGTCGCGGCGACGTAGACGGGCGGAACCTCCCGCGGCGTATGCGCTTCGGCCTGCAGCGCCGGAACGTCCGCGCTCCACGTGTCGCCGTCGTACTCGAAGCGCTCGCCGCCGAGCACGCCGCGCACGATGTTGACCGCGTCACGCATCGGGCCGAGCGTCTTCTTCGTCTGCATCTTTGTGTTGTTGAGGAAGATCTTCGAGGTTCCGAAGCCGAGAATGAAACGTCCCGGCCCGGCCGCCTCCTGCACGACGCGCGCGTCCATCGCGACCTGCACGGGGTGGCGCGTCGACGCGGCGATGATCCCCCAGCCGATCGTCAGGCGCTCGGTCTCGCGCGCCATCAGCGCTGCCACTCCGGTGGATGAGCGTGCTTCCATCCCGTGCTTGCGCCACCACGGGTACGCCTCGGCGAGCCAGATCGTGTCCATGCCCGCGTCGTCCATCGCCCGCGCAGACGCGAGCATCTCGTCGAGCGGCTCCATCGTGAGCTGCATCACGCCAATGCGGAAGGGCACGGCCATCCTCAGTCTTCCGTGGAAGTCGTCGGGCCCTGGCCGTCCGGCTCATACGCCTCGGGTGAGAGCGGGCTGATGCCTGCCTCGGCACCACTGTTTGCGACCGCTTCCTGCACCTGCGTGTCGAGCGCCTTCAACACGTGCTGCACTTGCTGGTTAACGATCGGTTGCAGAACGCGCTGCCCCATCGAGCCGACCGGCCCGGCGAGCTTCACGTCGGCCGCCCATTTCATCAGCGTTCCGCCGCCCGAGTCGGAGAGCTCGAACGACGTCTGCATGTTCAGCATCGCGCCGACGCCCTGCCCCTTGACGTGCAGCTTCGCGAACTCGAGCTCCCGCTCCTCGGTCTTGTCCATGTCGATCTTCATCTTCAAGCCGCCGAGCCCGAGCGGGATCTTCACGTTCGCGGTCCAGCGCTTGTCGTCATGGACGTCGAAGCTCTCGACGCCGGGCATCGTCTTCGCCATCGACGCGGGGTCGTTCACGACGGCCCAGACCGCGCTGCGTGGCGCGTCGAACTGGCGCTCGCCGGCGACGTTCATGCGTCCACCGTCGTCACGCTCGCGCCGGCCTCGGAGGGCTTGTTCAACATCTCCCAGACGCGGTGGTACGGATTCGCACTGTCGCGGACCCTGGCGCCGCCGTGGTTGCGCAGCGCATCCTGGATCGCGGAGCACACCGCGTGGATGCCGGCGCCGCCACCTTCGCCCATGCCCTTCGTGCCGAGCGCCGTGAACGGCGACGGGCTCTCGAGGAAGCCGGTCTTCAGCGGCGGCATGTCGAGCGCGTGCGGGACGTGATAGTCGTAGAAGTTGGGGGTGAGGAGGTTCCCGTCTTCGTCGTAGACGAACTCCTCGTGCACGACGGCGCCGAGCGCCTGTGCGGTCGCGCCCATCACTTGTCCCTCGACGATCTGTGGATTGATGCGCTTGCCGCAGTCGTCCACGGCGACGTAATCGACGATCTCGTAGTGGCCCGTCTCGGGATCGATCTCGATCACAGCGACGTGGATCTGCGTCGCGTAGGTGAGCGTGAGATTGCCGAACTTCTTCTCGACGTCGGGCACCTCGAACGGCGGCCGGTAGACGTAGCGGCAGTTGAGCGTGACGCCGAGGTCTTCCGGCAGCCCTGCGTTGTTCGCGTTGATGATCGCGCCGCACGCCATGAACGGGAGTGCCGCGTCCGGGTTTTCCTTGATCCGGACCGTGCCCTCCGCGAGCTCGAGCGCTTCTTCCGGAACGCCGCCGAAGACGGCGCCGGCGAGCTTCTTGATCTCGGCGGCGAGCATGTCGGCGGCGCCCTTCACGGCGCTCAGGCCGGTGACCGCAAACTGCGACGCGTACGTGCCCGAGAAACCGGCGTGTGAGTTCCAGTACGAGTCGTGGCCGGAGCGGACGTGCACGTCGTCGACCGAGCATTGGAGGATGTCGGCGACGACCTGGGCGGCCGTCGTTTCGTGGCCCTGCCCCTGCGGCGTCGTGCCGAGCGTGACGACGATCTCGCCAAAGATGTCGAGCTTGACCGTTGCTACCTCGTTGTTCCCGGAGAACTGGAGCTCGGGGTTGATCATGCGCGACTGGCCGAAGTTGTTCGTGCCCGAGTCGAGCGTCGAGCCGATCCCGACCCCGAGCAGCTTCCCGCGCGAGGCTGCGTCGGCGCGCTTGGCCTCGCGGTCGCTCCAGCCCGCGAGCTCCAGCCCGATGTCGAGCATGCCCGCGTAGTCCCCCGAGTCGTAGACGCAGCCGTTGGGCGTCTCGTAAGGCATGTCTTCCTTGCGGATGTAGTTCTTCTTCCGGATCTCGACCGGATCCAGGTCGAGCTCCGCTGCCACGATGTCGATGATGCGCTCCGTGAACCACAGGTGCTGCATCCGCGAATAGCCGCGGTTCGGCGAGACCGGCGCTTTGTTCGTCGCGACCTGCGTGAACTCGAGGCGGATGTTGCGCCACTTGTACATCCCGGGCGTCACCTGCGCCCAGATCACGCCGCCGAGCGGCTCGTATCTCAGCCAAGCTCCCGCGTCGTCGAGTGCCTTCGTCCGGAAGCCGAGCAGCGTGCCGTCATTCTTCACTGCAACCTCGGTGTCCTGGAACCACCGCTCGTTGCCGTGCGACATCGACATGTGGAAGTCGGTGCGCCATTCGGTCCAGTTGACGGCGCGGCCGAGCTTCCGGGCAAGCAGGCAGCACGCGACAAGCTGCGGGTGCGTCGTGATCTTGTTACCGAAGCCGCCACCGATGTCCTGCGTGACGAAGCGGAGCTTGTCGAGCCCCGTCCGCATCGCCGGCCCCATCATGATCGCGGCGAAGCCGGGGAACTGGTTGTTCGTATGGATCGTCCACTGCCCGACGCCGCGGTTGTACTCGACCACCGCGCCGTTCGTCTCGAGCGGCGTCGAGTTGAAGCGGTGGAAGTGCAGCTCGTCGATCTTCACGATCTTGTCCGCCTCGGCGAATGCAGCGTCGAGGTCACCCCACTCGTACACGCCTTCCCACATCAGGTTGCCACCTGCGTCTTCGTGAATCGTCGGCACGCCCTCGTCGCGCGCGTGCCGCGCGTCCGTGATCGCAGCGATCGGCTCGTACTCGATCTCGACGAGTTCCGAGGCATCGCGCGCAAGCTCGCGGGTCTCCGCGACGACGGCGACGATCGCCTCACCGACGTAGCGCACCTTGCCGACCGCGAGCGCGTAGTCCTTGATGTTGCCGCCGGGCACCGACGAGATCTGGAAGAACGGATCGGTAAGCGACGCGACCTCTTCGCCGGTCAGCGTCCCGTAGACGCCGGGCGCGGCCTCGGCCTTCGAGACGTCGAGCGAGGTGATGTGCGCGTGCGCGTAGGGCGAGCGGACGAAGTGGATGTAGCCCATCCCGTGCCGCTTCACGTCGTCGACGAAGACACCCTGACCCTGCACGAGGCGGCGGTCTTCCTTGCGCGGAACGCTCTGCCCCTTGAAGGTCTCGGCCGGCGCCTGGATCTCCGTCGTCTCCGGCGCGGTCGTCGTCGTCGCTGTATTCCTGAGCTCCGTCAAGCCTACGCTCATTCGGACGCCGCCTTCACAGCCTCGAAGATGTTCCAGTAGCCGGTGCAGCGACAGATGTTGCCCTGCAGCCCCTTCTTGATCTCGTGTTCGCTCGGGTGCGGATTCTCACGGAGCAGCGCGGTCGCGCTCATCAGCATCCCCGGTGTGCAATAGCCGCACTGCAGCGCGTGGTGATCCTTGAACGACTGCTGGAGCTTGTTCAACTCCTCGCCTTCGGCCAGTCCCTCGACCGTCTCGACGCTGGACCCGTCGGCCTGGACGGCGAGCATCATGCAGCTCTTCGTGAGCGTGCCGTCGACGATCACCGAGCATGCGCCGCAGTTGCCGGTGTCACAGCCGATGTGGCTGCCGGTCAGGTCGAGGTCGTCGCGGATGAAGTGGATCAGCAGCTTGCGCGCTTCCACCTCGCGCTCGTACGTCGTGCCGTTGACGGTGACGGTGACCGTCTGTGCTTTCGAGAAGGTGCCGGCTTCCACGTCGCGATCAGCTCCTGTGTTCGGATGCCTGGTTGACAGCGCGCACCGCGACGACCTGAGCAAGATGCGTCCGGTACTCACTCGATGCGTGCACGTCCGAAGGGGGATCGAGATTCGCGCCCTGCACTGCGGCGCGCACGGCGTCGGCGTCTGCCGACGCAGGGTGCAGCACGACCGGGACGGCGTCGACGCAGCCGATCGCGATTCGGAGCCCGCCGTTCAACGAAGCGGCGGCGCTGACGAGGCACGTGCCCTCTGCACCGAGCGTCACGGCGGCGAACCCGTCGGCGCGGCCCGCAGGCACGCGAATCGTCGTCAGCAGCTCACCGGATGAAACGGCTGTCATGTAGACGCCGAGGAAGAACTCCTCCGCAGAAACGGTGCGCGGGCCGTCGGCGCCCGCGATCACGAACTGGGCGTCGAGGGCAGCAAGGAGCGGCGGAAGGTGTTTGGTGGGGTCGTTCGTGCAGACGTTCCCGCCGATCGTGCCGCGGTTCCGCACCTGCACGTCGGCGATCTGCGCGCAGACCTCCCCGAGAATCGGCCGCGCGCGCGCTTCGCCCGACTCGACGATGTCCGTGTACGTGGCCATCGCGCCGATCTCGAGCAGGCCGTCCCCTCCGAGCTCGATGCCCTTCAGCTCCTCGATCCGGCCCAGGTCGACGAGCCCGTCGGGGGAGCCGGCCCGGGCCTTCATCACGTTGATCAGCGTCTGGCCGCCTGCGAGCGCCCGGGCGCCGTCGTCGGAGCGCAGCAGCTCGAGCGCTTCTGCAAGCGATCCCGGCCGCGCATATCCGACTTCACGGAGCAGCATCTCAGTGCATCTTATAAAATGTCAGAGGGGCGGGCTGCAAGTCGCTACCGTCTTTTCAGCCCAACCTGGTTCGGTTTTCGAACCAGGTTGGAGAGTTTCTCTCCAACCGAAACTCCTGAACCCGGTTAAAGAGCGAACCAGGTTCATTTCAGGAGAGCTCGGTGGCGCTCGAGGGAGGCGAGCACGGCGTCGATGTCTTCGACCGTGTTGTAGGCATGCGCGGAGACTCGCAGGTTCCCGTCGCGCTCCGAGGTGACAACACCGTCTTTTGCCAGCTCAGCGACCAATCCGGGGGCGTTCGGGGAGGCGATGCAGACGAGCGCGCCGCGCTTCTCGGGCTCGCGCGGAGTCGTCACGGTGCCGCCGAGGTCGTCCACCCCCGCGATCAGTCGGTCGTTCAGCGCGGTCACGTGCTCGCGGGTCTCGGCGACGCCGATCTCGAGCATCAGCTCGATGCCCGCGATCCCGGCGTAGATCGACGGCACCGGCGGCGTTCCGGACTGGAAGCGGCGGGCCGTGGGAGACGGCGCATAACGCGTGTGATCCATCGCGAAGATGTCGCGGTCGGCGAACCATCCCGTCTCCGTCGGGACGAGCTCGGTGGAGAGCCCCGGCCGGACCCACATGAAACCGAGGCCGGCGGAGCCGAGCAGGTACTTGAGCACGCCGGAGGCGAGAACGTCCACGCCAAGCTCCGTGACGTCGAGCGGATAGGTGCCCGCCGCCTGGTAGGCGTCGAGCACCACGAGCGCACCGTGCTCGCGGCCGACGCGGGCGATCTCCTCCACCGGGAGGCGGGCGCCGTTCCGGTAACAGACACCGGTGATCGAGACGACGGCCGTGCGTTCGTCGATCGCCTCCTCGACGTGCTCGGGGGCGACGACGTGAACCTCGGCGCCGCGCAGTTCCTGGGCGTGCCAGATCTGGCCGATCGTCGGGAACTCGTAGTCGCTGATCACGACTTTCGGCCGTTTGCCGAAGTCGATTGCCGATGCAAGTGCGCTCACGCCTGCGGACAACGACGTCGTGACGGCCACGTCGTCGGGTTGCGCATTGATCAACCGCGCGAAGGCACCGCGTGCCGCCTCGGTGCGCTCGACCCAGTAATCCCACGGGGCGCCGCGCTCGTCCCAGCCGGTGAGGTACTCGTCGTAGGCGGCGCGGACGGAATCGGAGAGCGCGCCCTGGGAGCACGAGTTGATGTAGACGAGCCGCTCGAAGATCGGGAAGCGCGAGCGACACGCCGACACGGTGCTAACGGCCAAGGTAGGCCTTCCGCAGCTCTTCGTTCTGGCGCAGGTCGTCGGCCTTGCCCTCGAGCACGAGCCGGCCGGTCGAGAGCACGTAGCCGCGGTCGGCGATCGAGAGGGACACGTTTGCATTCTGCTCGACGATCAGCATCGCGACGCCCGATTCGTGCACCTGCTTGATGATCTCGAAGTTCTTCTCGACGAGGATCGGGGCGAGACCCATCGACGGCTCGTCCATCAGCAGGAGCTTCGGGCGCGACATCAACGCACGGCCCATCGCGACCATCTGCTGCTCGCCGCCCGAGAGCGTGCCCGCAAGCTGCGCGCGACGCTCGTACAGCAGCGGGAACAGCCCGTAGACACGCTCGAAGTCCTCCGTCGAGCCGCCGCCGCGGAGGTACGCGCCCATCTCGAGGTTCTCGAGCACCGTCATCGGCGCAAACAGGCGGCGGTTCTCCGGGACGATCGCGAGCCCGCGGCCGATCCGGTAGCTCGTCGGCCGCTTCGTCACGTCCTCGCCGTCGACGCGCACGAAGCCGTTGCGCGGGCGGACGATCCCGAGGATCGTCTTCAGCGTCGTCGACTTGCCGGAAGCGTTGCCGCCGAGCAGGCACACGAGCTCGCCTGCCTCGATGCGGATCGAGAGCCCCTGCAGGATGTGGATCTGCCCGTAATAGGTGTCCACGTTCTCGAGCTCGAGCAGGCTCACTTCGTCGCCGCCGTCTGCAAGCCAAGGTAGGCCTCGACGACCTTCTCGTTCGTCGCAACGGCGTCGAACGAGCCCTCGGCGATCTTGATGCCGTGGTCGAGCGCGACGACGCGGTCTGAGATTCCTTCGACGACGTGCATATCGTGCTCGATCACAAGGATCGTGTAGCCGCCCTCGGTGCGGAGCTGCGCGATCAACTCGGTGATCTCGTGCGTCTCGGAGGGGTTCATGCCTGCCGCGGGCTCGTCGAGCAACAGGATGCGCGGGTTCGTTGCAGTGGCGCGCGCGATCTCGAGTCGCCGGCGGTTCGCGTAGGAGAGCGAGTAGGCGGGCTGGTCCCAGCGGTAGCCCATCAGGCGCTTGCCGAAGAACGCGAGACGCTCCTCCGCGAGCTGCTCAATCTCTCGCTCCTCGCGGCGCATCCCCGGCGTGCGCAGCATCGAGCGAAAGACGCCGGCACGCGTGTGGCCGTACGCGGCGGCCATCACGTTCTCCTTGACCGACATGTTCAGGAAGAGGCGCAGCGTCTGGAATGTGCGCGAGACACCGCGCTGGCTGATCACGTGCGGCTGGAGCCCGACGATCGACTGGCCGTCGAGCGTGATGTCGCCCTCGTCGGGCCGGTAGATGCCCGTGATCAGGTTGAAGAGCGTCGTCTTGCCGGCGCCATTCGGACCGATCACGGAGACGATCTCACCCTCGTTCACGTGCAGGTCGAGCCCGTCGACGACCTTGAGGCCACCGAACGACAAGGCGACACCCTTGAGCTCGAGGATAGGTCCTCTTGCCGACTCCGTCGAGCCTACGTCGGTCATACGATCTCCACGCGGCGCTCGCCGAGCAGCCCGTTCGGGCGCAGGATCATCAACGCGATCAGGATGACGCCGAGCACGATGTAGCGCGCCGGCTCGGGCTTCGCGAGCATGACGTTCTCCCACACGAACGCGGCGAGGTAGAGCGTCGGCACGAGCAGGACGAGTCGCAGCCGCCCGCGCAGGATCGACACGAAGAGCACGAGGGCAATCAACCCGAGGTACGCCGTCGGCGCGATCCACCGCGCCAGGTGCGCAGGCGCGACGACCCAGTGGTCGGTGAACCCCGCAAACCCGCCCTGGTTCTGCCCGGCGACCCAGGTCTTGTCGATCGCGCCAAGGGTCTCGTGCACGACGAAGCCGAAGGCGAGCGTGGCGAGGCCGACGATCGCGATCGCGCGCGAACGGGTCGACATCAGCAGTACCGCACCGACAAGTGCGATGAAGAACACCGCGCGCGACTTGCCGGGCTCGCGCAGCAGCTCCAGCAGGGGGCTGACGATCAGCGCCCCCGCGACGACGCCCGCCTGGCTGCCGGAGCCGCCGAGGATCACCATGGTGTAGACGATGATCAACAGCACGAAGTAGAACGTGAGCGGGAACACGCTCGCCGCCTGCGCCGCGAAGAGCGTCCCGGTGAGCGCGGCGACGGCCGCGCCGAACGAGAAGCTCATCAGCTTCAACCAGTTGACGGGCATGCCCATCGCCTCTGCAGCGAGCGGATCCTCGCGCTGCGAGCGCCACGCGCGACCCGTCCTCGAGTTGTTGACGAACCGCAGCGCAACGAAGACGACGGCGAAGATGCCGAGCGCGACGTAGAAGTAGGAGACGGCGAAGATGCCCTCGTGCTGAACGACGAGGTCGTGCCCTGCGAAGTGATACGGATCGACCTTGAGGATCCCGTTTGGGCCACCGGTGAGGTTGTGGCCCCGCACGCTGTCGCCGTTCGTCATCACTGTCTGGAAGAGCTGCAGGAAGAACAGCGTCACGATCGCCAGGTAGTCACCCGTGAGTCGCCTTGACGGCAGGCCGACCAGGAAGCCTGCGATCGCCCCGATCACGACGATCACGGGAATGGCGACGAGCGTCGGAAGGTGGAAGCCGAACTTGTCGGAGGCGAGGATCGCGTAGGCGTAGGCGCCGATCCCGTAGAACGCGACGTAGCCGAGGTCGAGCAGGCCACCCCAGCCGACGACGACGTTCAGCCCCAACGCGAGCAGCATGTAGAGCACGGTGCTGAAGGCGACGTAGCGTACGTAGCCGCTGTGCTCGAAGAGCGGCAGTGTCGACGCGGCGGCGATGAACAGCACAAGCCACGCCCACCAGGGGACGCGGCGGACCCGATCCTCGATCGTCCCGAGCGGGCCGGTCGGCAGGAACCGCCGCGCAGCGTGGCGCGCGACCCACTCGTCCTGCCCGACTGCAGGACCCTCGTGCATCCCGTGCGGGGTTGAGTCCGTCATTGCTTCCGCTCCGTCAAGCCTACGCTCATACCTTGCGGATGTCCGCGCGTCCGAGGAGACCCTGCGGCCGGAAGATCATGAAGGCGATCAGGATCGAGAACACGATCAGGTCCGACCACTTCGTCGAGATGTAGCCCTGGGAGAACGCCTCCGCGAACCCGAGGATCAGGCCGCCGGCCATCGCGCCGGGAATCGAGCCGATGCCGCCGATCACCGCAGCCGTGAAGCCCTTGAGCCCGACGATGAACCCGATCGCAACCGTCGTCGGCACGCGCAGCGACTGCAGCACGCCGCCCGCGCCTGCGAGGGCGGAGCCGAGCACGAACGTGAAGACGATCACCTTGTCGATGTCGATGCCCATCATCGCCGCTGCTTCACGGTCGTACGAGGTCGCGCGCATCGCCTTGCCGGTGCGCGTGCGGTTGACGAGGTACCAGAGCAGCACCATCAGGACGAAGGCTGAGATCACGGTGATGATCCGCAGCAGCGCTACGTGCACGTTTCCGACGTTGAATCCTTTGGTATAGAGCGACGCGTTCGAGAGATCGAAGATGTTGTAGTTCCGCGGCGTCGCGCCGAACAGCAGCTGCATCGAGTTCGCGAGGAAGAACGACACGCCGAGCGCGCTGATCAGCGGCGCGATGCGCGGGGCATCGCGCAGCGGGCGGTAGGCGAAGCGCTCGATCACGACGCCGAGCACCGCACAGCCCACCATCGCCGCGAGCACCATCAGCACGAGCAGCAGCCAGACCGGCACCACCGGCGCGGACGTGCCGCCGAGCAGCTGCAAGACGCCGAACCCGATGAAGGAGCCGACCATGAACACGTCGCCGTGGGCGAAGTTCAGGAGCTTCAGCACGCCGTAGACGAGCGTGTAGCCGAGCGCGATCAGCGCATAGACGCTGCCTTGCGTCAGGGCGTCGACGGTGAGCTGGAGAAACTGATCCACAGAGGGTTTCTACAAGAGTCGGGGGCGGCTCGTCGCCGAGCCGCCCCCCGTGGTTCTTCGTGCTTGCCGCTTAACCGACGAGCTTGTACGAGCCGTTCGGCTGAATCTGGAAGATGTAGAACTTCGCGTTCAGTGGATCGTTCGTCTTCGTGGAGAACTTGAAGCTCCCACCGAGGATCCAGCTCTTGATCTTCACCTTCTTGATCGTGCTCAGCACGGCCTGCCGGCTCGTCGAGCCATGGCCCTGCTTGCATGCGAGTGCGATCGCGTTCAGCGCGACCTGCGCCGCGCCATAGCTCGGCGGGCCGAAGGAGCCCACGGTCTTGCCGGGGTTGTCCTTCTTCCAGCCGGCGATGAGCGCCGCGTCGGCCTTGATGCCCGTGATGTCCGGGGCGAAGTTCGACACGTACGAGCCGGCCGCCTTGAACGTACCCGGGCCGTTCGAGCCGTCGCCGCCGAACACCTTCGCCTTCTTGCCCTGCTCGATCAGCTGCTGGGCGAACGTCTGGGCGTCACCCGGCTTCTGCGTCGGGAAGAACACGATGTCGGCGTCGTTCGGCACCTTGGTCACGTACGCCGAGTAGTCGGTCGTCGTGTTCGGCGCCGAGAGGCGCGTCACCGCGACGCCGCCCTTCTTGAGCACGATCGAGACTGCGTCGGAGAGACCGGTCGAGTAGGGCTCCTGGAAGTCCATGAGGACGACCCGGTTGACGTGCAGGACGTTCTGCATGTAGTTCGCGTCCGTCGGCCCCTGGATGTAGTCGCCGGGGATGACCCGGAAGAACGCCGAAGTTGCTTCCCTCTTGGCTCCCCCCTGGGTCAGCGTGGTGCGCGTTGCCGACGGGGAGATGTGCGCGATCTTCGCCGAGAAGTAGTTCGAACTCGACGCCGCAACGGCGCCGGAGGTGGACGGTCCGAGCACCACGAGGACGCTCTTGTCTGCAACGTACTTCTGGGCCAGCGCCTGTGCCGGAGCCGGGCCCTGCTCGACGGGCGTGTCGCCGAGCACGAACTTGACCTTCAGTCCGAGCGGCTTCGCCAGCGTCTTGACGGCGTACTTCGCCCACGCGCCCTGCTCGGCGCCGAGGAAGCCGGCACCGCCGGTCACCGGGGTGACGAGGGGGAGCGTGATCGTGCTCTTGCAGTTGAAACTTGCAGCGGAGGCCGCCACGGCCCTGTTGCTGCCCTGCGCGCTCGCAGCCACAACGGACGTGACGAGTACCGCGAGGGCGAGACCGATCGCCTTTTTCATCTGGTTCCTCCTATAGATGGAACACCTGTTGCTTCCGGGGGAATTGCCGAGTCTCGCCACTGCCGGGGCCAGTGTCAATGATCAAATCCGCCGGGTTCGAGTGCGCCGACCCAGCCGGCGGTGTCGAGGTACTGGCGGAACTGAATCGCCTTGTCGGCTTCCAAGGTCCAGATATGGACGAACGGAACGTCTAGTTGTTTGCCAGTCGCCTTCGAAATCCCGCGGTAGCGGCCGACGACGACCACGTTCGGCCCGGCGTCGAGGAACTCGTCCGGGTCGGCCGTGAAGTCGTTCCACCAGTCCTGGTCGAGGGGGTCGAAGATGTTCCGCTGCACCTCCTCGAGGCCGTGGTAGGTGCCTCCGTGAGGGAGGCCCTGGGCCTGATGCCAGACGATCTCAGGGTGCATGTCCGCGACGACGCCCGCCGTGTCGTGCCGCGAGAAGGCCTCGTAGGAGCGACGAACGATGGCGACATTGCTCATCCACGTAGGTTACGCGGCGATGAGATACGCGATGGATCCGCGGGCGGAAGGCACGCTGTTCGAGACCGAGCCGTTCACCCAGCGGGTGGGCCCGCTGGCCGGGGAGCACTGCGACGACCACGCCGACGAGGTGATCTACGTGCTCGGGGGCACCGGCCGGCTGACCGTCGGCGGCGAGACCCACGAGCTGCGGGAAGGAGTCGCCGTGTGGCTCTCTCGCGGCACGCCGTGGTCTGCCGACGGGGATGTCCGCGGCGTCTCAGTGCTGGTCAACAACCCAGAGCCATCGAACGGACACGCTGTGATCGACCTGAAGGCGGTCGAAAGCGGCACTGCGACCGCGGGCCGGGAGTTCCTGCTCGGCGCGACGCCCGAGCTGGGCTGCGCGTCGGTGACGCAGTTCATCGGGCTCGTACCGCCGGGCCGGGCGCCCGACCATTTCCACACCTACGACGAGGTGATCTACATCCTCGACGGCGAGGGGATGCTCGAGATTGGCGGCGAGCAAGCGCCGCTGCGCGCCGGCTCGTGCGTCCACCTGCCGGCGCGGCTCGTGCACTGCCTTGCGAACACCGGCGACTCGGAGCTGCGGCTCCTGGCCGTCTTTCGGCCGGCAGGATCGCCCGCCGAGGCCTATTACCCCGACGGCACGCTTGCCGCCATGGCGAAGGAGGACTGAGTGCCGAGAATCGAACGCACGGCGAAGGTCGAGTGGGAAGGGAGCGTCGCCCGCGGCGCGGGGACGCTGACCGGCGACACGGGCGCGTTCAGCGGCCTGCCGTTCTCGCTGCCCTCACGGATCGGCGACGTGAGCGGGAGCACGAGCCCCGAAGAGCTGCTCGCCGCCGCCACCGGCGGCTGCTTCACGATGTCGCTCGGCAGCGAGCTCGCACGCGACGGGACGCCGCCCACGCGCATCGAGGTGAGCTGCCTGATCGTGATGGACGAGGTTCCGGACCAGGGCCACCAGATCGTCGGCGCAGTGCTGACCGTGCACACCGAGGTCGAAGGCAGTTCGGACGAGGCCCTGGACGCCGCGATCGAGCGCGCAGACGAGGCTTGCCCGTTCGCCGCGCTGCTGCGTCGGGCGGGCGCCACGGTGACGGTCAACCGCACCTGATCGGCTGCTCACTCGTCTAAGGGATCACCTCGGAGGCCCGGATCCCCGACGACTGTAGGCATGGGTGACGGTAGATCCTTCGGGCAGGCTGTCCGCGCGCTCGACAAGTTCATCGTCGAGCAGAATCGCCGCGATGCTTCGCAGGTTCCTGATCCGAATTCGCCCGTCCGCCGCGCGTACGACCGCATCGTCAGCGGCACCGCGCAATAGGGAGAGCAAGGCTCTACTCGCTGCTGGAGCGCGCCCAGAGGTTGAGGCCGCTCTCGGTCGCGTAGCGATCGATCCCGGCGAGCTCGTCCGCCGAGAAGTCGAGCTTTCGAAGCGAGCCAAGGGAGTCTTCGAGCTGCTGCACGCTCGACGCGCCGATCAGTGTCGAGGTGACACGCGCGTCGCGCAGCGTCCAGGCAAGCGCGAGCTGCGCGAGCGACTGCCCACGTCCCTTCGCGATCCCGTTCAGCGCCCTGATCTTCTCCAGCGCCTCGTCGGTCAAGAGCTCCGCGGACAGCGACGAGTTCTGGGTCGCGCGCGAGCCCTCGGGGATCCCGTTCAGGTACTTGTCGGTCAGCATTCCCTGTGCGAGCGGCGAGAACGTGATGCATCCGGCGCCGACCTCTCCGAGTGCATCCAGGAGCTCCGGCTCGATCCAGCGGTTGAGCAGCGAGTACGAGGGCTGATGGATGAGCAGCGGCGTCCCGAGGTCGCGCAGGATCGTGGCGGCCTCGCGGGTCTTCTCCGGCGAGTACGAGGAGATGCCGGCGTACAGCGCCTTGCCTTGCTGCACTGCGGTGTGCACCGCACCCATCGTCTCCTCGAGCGGCGTCTCGGGGTCGAAGCGGTGCGAGTAGAAGATGTCGACGTAGTCGAGCCCGAGCCGCTCGAGGCTCTGGTCGAGGCTCGCGAGCAGGTACTTGCGAGCCTCGACCAGAGCCTGTCGCGCATGGGGCTGGACTACGTCGACATCTTCTAC
>JBKJQL010000179.1:0-3581 GCA_046594035.1 Gaiellaceae bacterium | reverse complement strand
CCAGCTGAGCGACTTCGGATCGAGGACGAACCGCAGCGCCGAACGAAACTCGAGCCCCGCGACACCAGGGTCGGGCGTGAGCTTTACGCCGACGACCATGGCCTTCGCCATCCCCGCCTCGAGCTCACGGCCTGCGAGCGACATCACCAGCATCGAGAGGTCCGGCTCGTGCCCGACGATCATCACGCGCTTGCGGCCTGCGCGCACCATCTCCGCGAGCAGATTGAGCTTCTCCGTCCCCATTCCGAGCTCGCGACGGATCTCGACCTCGCCCCTGGCGCCGGCGCGCTGAGCCTTTGCGTTTTCACGGGCCCGGCGCGAGAGATGAGTGACCTCCGCGACGATCTCCGCGGTCTCCATGGCGCGGACGAGCGGGCTCGAGAGGATCGAGAACGGGGCTTCCCCACCGTCGACCAGCGCCGTGGCCACGGCCACGACGCGGTCGCGGCCGGCGGGCGTGAGGGTTCGGTCGGCGTCTCGGCCCGAGGGCGAGTCGTCGTGGGCCGGACCATGGCGCATGACGTAGAGCTTCATCCGGCGCGGACCTTACCCCAAGCCGGGGGATACGACCCAACGAACGCCGGATCCGACCGCGCGCTCAGTTCGCCGGCTTGGGCGCTGCGCGCTTCGGATCGTCGGGGCCGGCGCCGTTCTTCGGTGCCGGCCCGCCCGCGGCAGGGATGCGAACGACGGGTTTGCCGTCCGGCGCGACCTCCGCTTTGGCAGCCCCGCTGCTCTTTGCCGGAGCCGCGCTCGCCTCGTCGTCGGCCGGTGCAGCTGCGGCTGCGGCCGGGCCGCCGCCACGCCTGATGCTGTGCTTCGCTAGGATCTGGCTCTCGAGCTTCTCCATCAGCTCGGGATGCGAGTCGAGATAGGCCTTCGCGTTCTCGCGCCCCTGGCCGATGCGCTCGGTCCCGCACGAGAACCACGCGCCGCTCTTCTCGACGAGGCCGAGGTCACTGGCGAGGTCGATGATGTCGCCCGAGCGGCTGATGCCCTGTCCGTAGAGGATGTCGAACTCCACCTCGCGGAACGGCGGCGCCATCTTGTTCTTCACGACCTTCACGCGCGTTCGATTTCCGATCGAGACCGGGTCCTTCTTGTCGCTCGTGGCCGCTTCCTTGATCTGGCCGATGCGGCGGATGTCGAGGCGCATCGAGGCGTAGAACTTGAGCGCGTTGCCGCCCGTCGTCGTCTCGGGGGAGCCGAACATGACGCCGATCTTCATGCGGATCTGGTTGATGAAGACGAGGAGACAGTTGGAGCGTGCGACCGTGCCCGTGAGCTTGCGGAGCGCCTGGCTCATGAGGCGCGCCTGGAGGCCGACGTGGCTGTCGCCCATGTCACCCTCGATTTCAGCCTTCGGCACGAGCGCCGCGACCGAGTCGACGACGATGATGTCGACCGCGTTCGAGCGGACGAGCATGTCGGCGATCTCGAGCGCCTGCTCGCCGTAGTCGGGCTGCGAGACGAGCAGCTCGTCCGTCTTCACGCCGAGCTTGCGGGCGTACGCCGGGTCGAGCGCGTGCTCGGCGTCGATGAACGCGCACACCCCACCGAGGCGCTGGGCCTCGGCGATCGCGTGCAAGGTCAGCGTGGTCTTGCCGCTCGACTCCGGGCCGTAGATCTCGATGATGCGCCCCTTCGGGTAGCCACCGATGCCGAGCGCGATGTCGAGGCCGATCGAGCCGGAAGGAATGACGACGACGTCGTCCGCGAGCGACGCACCGTCCTTGAGGCGCATGATCGCACCCTTGCCGTACTCCTTCTCGATGCTGGCGAGAGCGAGGTCGATGGCCTTCGAGCGAGACTTGTCATCCATGGGGTAGCTCCGCGTAATGGCGTCGTGTGCCTGAACATATACTGGTTCTTTGTTCAGGTATCAAGGTTTCACCTAACCCTTATAAACCCCCACTAGTGTCTATTCTGTTCAGTAGGCCGGAGCGTACGAGGCCACCGCTTTGAGGTAGCTCCGGTCGTACGTCGCGACGTCGATCGGCGAGCCTCCGGAGGACTCAAGGATCTCCATCGTCCGCGTGTCGACGACGATGTCCCAGGGGCGGACGCCCGGGTCGACCCCGATGCTGCCCGTGCGGCGCGACGACACGTCGATCGCGGTCGTGATGTTCGACTGGTGGCGCGTCACCCAGTCGTCGACCTCGCCCAGGCTCGGGCCGGCGCCGGCCCGGTTTCCGGCCGTCATCACCTCGAGGTAGACGACGCCCTCCTTCCCGAGCTCCTCCTTGATCTTCACGGTCTCGGTGGTGACGCTCGAGCAGATCGTGCACCACACGGCGGAGACCTCGATGTGGAGGACCTTGTTTCGCTTCTGCTCCGGGTCGAAGTAGTCCGCGAGCGAGATCGGCTTGAGCCCCGCCGCGCGATCGCCGTCGACGTACGCCTGGAACGTGAAGTTCGGGATGCGATCGCCCGCGATTTTCGAGTGGTGCGGCGTGCCGCCGAGGTGGTCGGTCGGATAGGCGAGCCCGTCGGGGTTCGTGTCGTGCGCCGGGACGTCGGGATCCGGAAAGTCGGGCGGATTGTCCTTCGAGGCCGAGCAGCTCGCCATCACGCCCGCGAGGGCGAGGCACGCGGACGTCCGAGCAAGGAAGCGAGCGCGAGGGCGAGCCATGTGCCCTCATTTTGGCACTCCTCGCGGCGCGGCGCATCAGGTCGTGTGCGGCGCATACGACACAGCCTTGCGTAGGTCGGCTAGGATGCCGCGGTGGCCCAGGGACGCGCTGCCAGCGAGCTGCCGCCGTGCTGCGCGGCGTGCGAGCTCTACGAGAAGGACGCGCCCGTGCAGGAGCGCCACTGCCTCCTCATCGCGCATCCGACGCTCGAGAACCGCCGGCACCTGCTGACGATGCCGTGCAACGTCGAGGAGCTGCTCGAGCGCAGGTTTCGCTCCCACGGCCCCGACGTTGCGCGTGATGCGCTCGTGAGCTGGCTCGAGCCCGAGTGGGATCCCGAGATCCTGCGCGCATCCTTCGGGAGCGCCCCGCTCGACGCGCGGCTGTGGCTCACGTCGTGGCCGTACCTCTATCTCGGTCGCAATGCCGTACGCCGCCGGTTTCGTGACTCGCGCGAGCAACCCTGGTCGGAGCCGCCGGAGGCCCCCGACTCGAACGAGGATGACCCGACCATTCCCGGCCGCGTCCTGCGCGCCCTGGAGACGGTCCGCAGGGTCGACCCGGTCGGATACACCATGGTCGTCGAGCTGATGCGCGGCGACTTCGAGGTGGCGGCGTGGCGCGCCTCCCTCGGGTGCAGCGACGCGACCGTCACGGACCGGAAGTACCTCGCCATCTACCGCTACTCGGTCGTCTTCTTCGAGGTCCTCGAGAGCCTCGACCCGTCCGAGCGCGCGGCGCTCGCCGCAAGGCGCTTTTCTCCTGGAGATCCGGGGGATGGCGAGGCCCTGAAGGCCCTCCGTACGTCCCTGCGGCGGCCCGCCCTCGGGCTTGCGGACTTCCGCGATCTCTACCGAAAGGCGGCGTCCTCGTCGCTCGCCGCCCTTGCGCAGAGTGACGCGCTGGGGGAGGAATCCATGGAGCGGTTCGACGGCGCGTTCCGGCGCG
>JBKJQL010000021.1:0-6576 GCA_046594035.1 Gaiellaceae bacterium | reverse complement strand
GGGCGACGGACTCGGCGGCATCGATCAGGGTGGCCATGACCAGGTTACACTGCGGGTCCCGCAGCTTGGCCGCCAGCCCGCCGGCCATGGCCAGCAGGTCCTGGCGGACGTCCCCGGACGGCGATAGTTCCTGGTGGTCGACCCCGCTGTGGAAGGCGTCGAGGAGCAGCGTGGCCCGGGTCGGCCAGTGCCGGTAGATGGTGGTCTTGGCCACCCCGGAACTCCGACATGTAGCCGTTGCCGCCGAAGAGCTGGACCGCCTCGAGCGCGACCTCGGTCGCGCTCTGTGCGCAGTAGAGCTTGCAGGCGCTGGCCTCGGCGAGCGGCATCTTCTTCCCCGCGGTCGCAAGCTCAATGATCCGGAAGACCAGGTTCTGCACGTTCATGCGGGCGACCTCCATCTTGGCGAGCTTCAGCTGGATGAGCTGGAACTCGCCGATGGGCTTGCCGAACTGGACCCGCGTCCTCGCGTACTCGGTCGAGAGCATCAGGCACTGCTCGATGATACCGAGGGACATGGCGACGACGCCGGTGCGCTCCGACGTGAACGTGTCCTTGGCGCCGGTGCGGTAGCTGATCTCCTCCGTCTCGCCGATGAGCCGGTCGGCGGGGACGTACACGTCCTCCAGAAAGAGCTCGCCAGTAGGCGAGGAGTGCATGCCCATCTTCTTGAGCGGCTTGCTCTGGACGAGGCCCTTCTCGCCCTTTTCGATCACGAAAGACAGGACCCTCCGCTCTTTCGGCTCGTTGCCCTCGTCGAGCTTGCAGATGAAGACGATGGTGTCGGCGTAAGGGCCATTGGTGATGAAGGTCTTGTTGCCGGAGAGCAGGTAGCCGCCCCCGGTGCGGCGGGCGGTCGCCTTCATCGATCCGAAGGCGTCGGAGCCGGAGCCGGGCTCGGTGATCGCCCACGCCCCGACCTTGTCGAGGGTGAGCAGCTCGAGCGCCCAGCGGTCGATCTGCTTCGGGGTGCCGCGGCTCATGATGGTCGCCGCGGTGAGGCCGACGCTCACGCCGAGCGCCGTCACCATGCCCGGACAGAAGCGCGACAGCTCGATCACCGGGAGCATCTGCATGGCGACCTGCTCGCCCGACTCGAGCCGCTCGTCGGCGGGCGCCGCCGCCACTTCGCCGGTGGCGCGCGACGCGATCCGCTTCTCCGCCTTGGCGCGCGCCTTCTGGACACGAATCTCGGCCATGTCCCGCATGCCGAAGGTCGTCAGCATCTTGCGAAGGATGTCGTACGGCGGCAGATCGCCGTGCTCGAGCTCTTTGACGTGCGGCTTCACCTCCAGCTCGACGAAGCGGCGGACCATTTCGCGGATGGAGCGGTGCGTCTCGGACCATTCGATCATGGGCGGGAGACTATCCCGAGGTTCGTGCAGCGGCGTCGGGCGCATCGAGCGACGCGGCAGGGCGAATCCTCGCACTCCGCGGTCCGCCGAGGGTCGCTTGCACGTGAACGTTCCCCGCCCCAGGCTGCCCACTCGAGGATCGACGCTTCATGCCCGAGGGTCACACGCTTCATCGTCTCGCTCGCGACCTCGAACGCGACTTCGCCGGTCGCACCGTCGAAGTCGCGTCGCCCCAGGGCCGGTTCGTCGCGGCGTCCAGTCTCGACGGTGGCGTGTTCGAGCGGGTGCACGCCGTGGGCAAGCACCTCTTCGTGGAGATCGGCGGCTCGCGGCTGCACGTGCACCTCGGCCTCTTCGGCAAGATGCAGAAGAAGCGCTCCGGCGAGACAGCGCGGCCGTCGGTCCGTCTGCGGATCTGCACCGGCGAGTCCACCTGGGACCTCACCGGGCCCACGGCGTGCGAGGTCGTCGACGAGGAAGCCTACGCCGAGATGCGCGCCCGCACCGGCGCGGATCCGCTCGCCCCGGGCGCGCGGCCGGCGTCCACCTGGCGCCGCATTCACGCGTCTCGCCGTGCCATCGGCGCGCTCTTGCTGGATCAGTCGATCATCTCCGGCATCGGTAACGTCTATCGAGCCGAGCTGCTCTTCATCGTGGGCCTCGATCCCGCGACGCCCGGTGCCGACGTCCCCAAGTCGACCTTCGACGCTCTCTGGCGCCTCGCACGAAGCCTCCTGCGCCAAGGCGTGGAGGCCAACCGCATCGTGACCGTGCCCCTCGCCGAACGGCGCGACGCACCGCGCTCCCGGCGCGAGCAGCTCTTCGTGTACGGCCGCGCCACCTGCCGGCGCTGCGGCACCGGAGTCCTGCGCTCCACCCTGGCGGCGCGCACGATGCACCATTGCCCGACATGCCAGACGCGGCCAGTCGCGGCACCGGCGACCGCCGCTGGCGCGCGTCGCGAGACGCGCGCGCACCTGCGGCATCGACCTCGAACACCGGCGTCGAGGCCGACGTAGTCGGGGCCGCGGGCTCGACCGGGTGGAGACCGCCTGGCCTGTCCGAGTCATCCCTCTTTGCAGCGGTAATGCATCGCCACTTGCCCCGACCTCAGCGTCTTGGTGGAGACGAGCTCGAGGCGCCGCGAGGGCCCCAGGCCCTGAAACAAGTTGGGCCCATGGCCGGCAATGACGGGGTGGACGACCACGCGGTACTCATCGATCAGCCCGAGCCGATCCAGCGCGGCCGAGAGCGTGGGACTGCCGACGAGCACGCCTTCGGGCGTCTGCTCCTTGAGCTGCGTCACGGCCTCACGCAAATCCCCCTCGAGGCGGACGGTGTTGCTCCACGCGAAGTCGCGGCGCGAGGCCGAGACCACATACTTCGGCTTGGCCTCGAGCTTGTGCGCCCACTCCCGCATCGCGCGCGGCGCGTTGTCGTCGCGCGCCACCGCCGGCCAGGCGCCCTCCATGAGCTCGTAGGTGACGCGCCCCCACAGCATTGCCCCGGCCGCGTCCATCAGCTGCGTGAAGTAGTCGTGCAGCTCGTCGTCCGCGATCCCTTCGCGATGGTCGCAGCACCCGTCGAGCGTCACGTTGATTCCGAAGGTCAAAAGGCCCATGGCTCCAACTTACCGGTCGATAGCTCCCAGGCCTCGCGCCGAGTACTCCGACGACGCTCACCGCGGAGCTCGACCGCGAGACCGGCGGCCATTGGATGGCCGGTGTCCTCGGGCTGCCTGGCGTTCTCGCCGGAGGGCGGGCGCCACCCACACGCTGGGGAGCGACAGTCGGCACCTACCGAGCAGCCGAACGGCTCAGCGCCTGCCGCAAGTTCCGACCGAGTCCGGGCACCGGAACGTCGCAAAGCAGGTCGACCCTTGGGCGCATTGCACCTGAGTCGTGCCACCGCACGCCTCGCCCGGCCCGGGGAGCCTCGTCGCCGCGATGGCTTCCGAGCACCCACCCGAGGGGCTGGCGGACGGCGGCGGGGCGGGCGGGCGCGCCGGACTTGCCGGCGACGAGCCACAGGCGAACGAAGCTAGAGCGAGCAGCAGTGGCGCGACGGATTTCACGCCCATGGCCACGCCGCCATTTTCGGCTCGGCAACGTGGACGTGTCACGAGATCCGGTAGTTCGGCGCCTCCTCCGTCACGATGACGTCGTGCACGTGGCTCTCGCGCAGGCCCTGTGAGGTGATGCGAATGAACCTGGCATTCTGCCGGAGCTCCTCGATCGTCTTCGAGCCGGTGTAGCCCATGCCGGAGCGCAGACCGCCGACCAGCTGGTGGACGATCGCGGGGAGCCCACCGCGATAGGGGACGCGACCCTCGATGCCTTCGGGAACAAGCTTCTCGTCGGCGGCACCGCCCTGGCCGTAGCGATCCTTGCTGCCCCGGCGCATCGCGCCGAGCGAGCCCATGCCGCGGTACACCTTGTAGCTACGCCCTTGATAAAGGACGAGGTCGCCCGGCGACTCGTCGGTGCCGGCGAAGAGCGAGCCGATCATGACGCAGGAGGCGCCGGCGGCGATCGCCTTGGTGACGTCGCCGGAAAGCTTCACCCCGCCGTCGGCGATGACGGGGATGCCCTGCGCATCGGCGACCTTGGCGCAGTCGGAGATGGCGGTGATCTGGGGGACCCCGATGCCGGCGATGACGCGAGTGGTGCAGATGCTGCCGGGACCGATGCCGACCTTCACGCCGTCGGCGCCTGCGTCGATGAGGGCCTCGGTGGCCTCCGCCGTGGCAACGTTACCGGCGATGATCGGGACGTTGGGGTGCGCCTTCTTGATGGCGCGGACGGCATCGATGACCCCCTTCGAATGACCGTGCGCGGTGTCGATGACGATGACGTCGACCCCGGCGGCGACGAGGGCCGCAGCACGCTCGTCACGATCGGGGCCCGGTCCGATGGCGGCGCCCACGCGGAGGCGGCCCTTCTCGTCCTTCGAAGCGAACGGATTCCGATCGGCCTGGAGGATGTCCTTGATGGTGACGAGGCCGACGAGCTTGCCGCCGTCGACGACGAGGAGCTTCTCGATGCGATGCTCGTGGAGGAGCTGCTTGGCCTCGTCGGGGGCGACCCCGGGAGACACGGTGACGAGCTCTTTCGTCATGAGCGCGCTGACCGGCTGGTCGAGGTTGCGCTCGAAGCGGATGTCGCGCGCGGTGAGGATGCCGACGGGGCGCTCGCCTTCGACGACGGGAACCCCGGAGATGTCGTGCTCGCGCATGATGCCGAGCGCCTCACGCAGCGACTGGCTGGGGCGGACCGTGACGGGCGAGAGCACCATGCCGCTCTCGGCGCGCTTTACCTTCTCGACCTCACGCGCCTGATCACTCGGGGGCAGGTTCTTGTGGAGGATGCCGATGCCCCCCTCACGCGCCATGCAGATCGCGGCGCGGGCCTCGGTCACCGAGTCCATGGCGGCGCTGACGAGCGGCACGTTGAGATCGAGACCACGGCAGAGCCTGGTCTTGATGTCGACGTCGCGGGGCAATACCTCGCTGTAGGCGGGGACGAGGAGGACGTCGTCGAAGGTCAGGCATTCACGAAGCTGGTCGTCGATCATGGCGAAGGCCTCCGCGGTGGTGGAGGTCACTAGCGCGCGGGAGAGGCGAAGGGAAGACGCGCGGCGGCGAGGAGCGCCAACACCGTCGGGAACGGGTAAGTCTCCGACGCCCGCGCTCCCGCCCGCCGGGCGTCGAGCCCTGAGGTACGCTGCACTCCAAGCAGCATGCGCAAGGTCGAAGACGGGCACGAAGCGGCGCAGCACGCTCAGGTGGCAGAGCACGCCGACACGATCGATGCGATACGCGCGCGCGTGGACGACCAGATGTCGTCGTCGCAGCGCACCGTCGAGCGCTTCACGGCGTACATCGGGAGGCCCGCCACGATCGTCGGCCTGCTCGCGCTCATCGCGTCGTGGGTCGCGTGGAACGGCTTCGTGTATCTCGAACACGGCAAGCCCATCGACCCTCCGCCGTTCTTCTGGCTGCAGGGCGCGGTAGCGCTGTACGCAGCGTTGATCACGACGTTCATTCTCGCCACGCAGAACCGCGAGAAGAGGCACGCGGAGAAGCGGTCGCTCCTCGAGCTCCAGGTGAACCTTCTCGCCGAGCAGAAGACGGCGAAGATCATCGCGCTGATCGAGGAGCTCCGTCGCGACATGCCGACCGTCCGCAACCGGGTGGACGCCGAGGCAGACGCGCTCCAGGCGCGCGTCGACCCGAGCCTCGTGATGAACCGGCTGGAGGCGACGATGGACAGCCTGCCGCCCGAAACGGAAGTGCACGGCAATGACAAGAAATGAACAGGCCCCTCCGTGAAGGAAGAGGGCGAGACACACGACGTTCGCCGCAGGGTCTCGTTCCCGCGCGGTGACGCGCTGTATGCGCTGGCGATGATCGTCGCGACAGTGGCCGTCAGTGCGTGCCGGGAACCCCCACCGCCCCAATCCGCGCCGCACGCCGCGCACGCCCCTTCGAGCCCCGGAAGACCTCCGACGTCCTCCGTCGCTCCGGCCGCCGCCCCTCCGGCCGCTGCCCCGCCCGCGGCTCCCTCGACCGCCATCGCGCTCGAGATGCGGGCGTGCCGCTCATCGGGACCGGCGTATCGCGTGACGATCGCGACCGACGGCGCCGTAGCGTTCACAGGCGAGCAAAACGTGGCTGCGATGAGCGGTCAGGCGCAGGTGGATCCCACCGCCGTACGCGCGCTCGCCGACCGCATGATCGCGTCGGGCATCGCCCGCTTGGGTCATGTAGGGTGCAAGGAGGTCGACGGCCAGCGCTGCGGAATGCACGCCTGCTGGGTCGCGCTCGAGGTGACCGCAGATGGTGTCACGTTCGCTGCGTCGCGCACCAACGACGCGCGCCCTGCATCTCCTACGTTCCAAACGCTGGTCGCAGAGGTCGAGAAGCTCACCGAGCTCTCGAAATGGACGGGCAAGCGCCCTCCGAGGTAGCGCGAAGAGACAACGACCCGGGCGCGCGTGTCATCGGCTCAAGGCGTCTTCGAAGAGGGTCGCTGGCGCCACCTTCGATGGCTTTGCTGCCACCTTCTTGCCGACCGCGCGCGGGCGGGGTGCGGCTGGCGGAGGGCTCTTGTCGAGCCTGTGATCGGCGCGCGCGACCGTGCTGTGATCCGTGTCGCGCGCGACGACCGCGCGAGCGTTCGCGCTCGAAGGGCGAGGCGACGCCGCAGCGCGGAGCGCCGGA
>JBKJQL010000016.1:0-8355 GCA_046594035.1 Gaiellaceae bacterium | reverse complement strand
GTCGGCCGCCTCGACGCCGACACCACCGGTGCACTGCTGCTCACGAATGACGGCGACCTCGCGCACCAGCTTGCGCATCCGAAATACGAGATCGACAAGGTCTACGTCGTCCAGTTGTGGAAGCAACCGAGTGACGGAACGCTCCGCAAACTCGCCGAGGGCGTCAACCTCGAAGACGGGAAGACCTCGCCCGCGGAAGTGCGGCGGCTTGCCGGCTCCACGATCGAGCTGACGATCCACGAGGGCCGCAACCGTCAGGTGAAGCGGATGTTCGAAGCGGTCGGGTACCGCGTGAAGGCGCTGCACCGAGCGCGCTATGCGGGCCTGAACGTCGAAGGGCTCGAGCCTGGCGACTGGCGCGAGCTCGAGCCCTCCGAAGTCGAACGCCTGCGCACGGCTGCGAAGCCGCCTCGCAGGACTCGTCGTTAGATGGTTGATGCCACGTGGCGTGGGTCTGGGGGCGGATCCAGACCAAGCAGGACGTTCGACTCGCCCGCAGGACAGCCGGGATGGCTGTTCAAGGGCGAGGCGGGCATCCTGCGCCGCGTCTGGGCCGTTCCCAGGCGGGCGCAAGTGTGGCATCAACCATCTATGGGCGGACGAACCCCATCCGCTCGTACATCTCGGCCAGCGTGGGCGCCGACGTCTCGCGTGCCTTCTCGGCGCCGACCTTGAGCAAGCGCCGCAGTTCGGCCTCGTCGGCGCGCAACTCGGCGTAGCGCTCCTGCATCGGCCGGAACAGCCCGACGACCGCCTCGCCGACGTCGCCCTTCAGGTCGCCGTAGCCGCGCCCGTCGTAGGACGACTCGACGTCGGGGATCGGGGTACCGGTCGCGACCGAGAGGATCTCGATCAGGTTCGAGACGCCCGGCTTCTCGTCGGGTGCGTACTGCACCTCGCGTCCCGAGTCGGTGACCGCCGTCTTGAACTTCTTGCGGATCGCGTCCGGCGGATCGAGCACGAGCACTGTGCCCTGCGGCGTCCCGCCCGTCGTCGACATCTTCTTCGTCGGCTCCTGGAGGTCCATGATCCGCGCGCCGACCTCCGGGAATACGCCGCGCGGCACCTTGAACGTCTGGCCGTAGCGCGAGTTGAAGCGCTCGGCGAGATCGCGGGCGAGCTCGATGTGCTGTCGCTGGTCGTCGCCGACCGGGACGATGTCGGTCTGGTAGAGGAGGATGTCGCCGGCCATCAGCACCGGATAGGTGAAGAGCCCCGCGGAGACGAAGTCCTTGCCCTCACCCTTCTCCTTGAACTGGGTCATGCGGCCGAGTTGCCCGAACCCGGTGACGGCCGAGAGCAGCCAAGCCGCCTCGGCGTGCCCGGTGACATGGCTCTGCAGGAAGAGCGTGCACTTGTCCGGGTCGAGCCCGACCGCGTAGAGCAGCGCCGCCAGGTCGAGCGTCCGGTCGTGCAGGTCCTGCGGGTCGTAGTCGGACGTGATCGAGTGCAGGTCGACGACGCAGAAGAACGCGTCGTTCTCCTCCTGGGTCTCGACGTACTGGCGCATGGCGCCGATGTAGTTCCCGATGTGTTTGGCACCTGTGGCCTGGATGCCGGAGAAGACACGCATGTAGCTCACCTCGTCAAAGTCGTGGGATACGCCGGGTGATCAGCGGACGAGGCGGCCGTTAACGCTGGCTTCCGCCTCGCCCGCAGGGCCACGACCAACGTGTGCGGGAGGCAGAGGTCATGCCCGAAGAATAGACGAGAAACGGTGTCTCTACACTTCTTGAAGTGACTGTTACGTCCTCAACCTGGTCGCCGGCCTCCTGGCGCGAGTTCACCGCGCTCCAGCAGCCGGAGTGGCCCGACGCCGCGGCCGCGAACGTCGCGCTCGAGCGGCTGAAGATCAGCCCGCCACTCGTTTTCGCCGGCGAGGCCCGGGACCTGCGCGCCCACCTCGCGAAGGTGATCGAGGGCCGCGCGTTCCTGCTCCAGGCGGGCGACTGCGTCGAGTCCTTCAACGAGCTCTCGACCATGCGGATCCGGGAGAAGCTGAAGATCATGCTCCAGATGTCCGCCGTGCTCACCTACGGCGCGACGCTGCCGGTCGTGAAGCTGGGGCGGATGGCGGGCCAGTTCACGAAGCCTCGCTCGCAGCCGTTCGAGCGGGTCGGCGACGAGGAGATCCCGAGCTTCCGCGGCCACATGGTCCACGACGACGTGCGCACCGCCGAGGCGCGGATCCCGGACCCGGCGCGGATGGTCGAGGGTTACAACCAGTCCGCTGCGACGCTCAACCTGCTGCGCGCGTTCACGAAGGGCGGCTACGCCGACCTGACGCAGGTGCACCTCTGGAACAAGGACTTCGTCGCCACCTCACCCGAAGGCCAGCGCTACGACCAGCTCGCGGGCGACATCGAGCGCGCGCTCGCGTTCATGGCGGCGTGCGGCATCGACCTCACCGCCGAACGTCGGCTGCACGAGGTCGACGTCTACACGTGCCACGAGGGCCTGCTGCTCGACTACGAGGAAGGCCTGACCCGTAAGGACTCGCTGACCGGCGACTGGTACGACTGCTCCGCGCACCTGCTCTGGATCGGTGAGCGCACGCGCCAGCCCGACGGCGCGCACCTCGAGTTCTTCTCCGGCGTGCACAACCCGCTCGGCGTGAAGGTCGGACCCACAGCCACGGCCGCCGAGCTCGTCGAGCTCGCGGAGAAGCTGAACCCGCTGCGCATCCCGGGCCGCCTCACGTTCTACGCGCGCATGGGTGCCGAGCACGTGCGCGAGAAGCTGCCGCCGCTGCTGCGCGCGATCAAGGAAGAGGGCCATCCGATCCTCTGGGCCTCCGACCCGATGCACGGCAACGGCATCGTCACCGCCGACGGCGTCAAGACGCGCCGCTTCGACGCGATCATGGACGAGCTCGAAGGCTTCTTCAACGCGTGCTGGGAGGTCGGCGTGTGGCCCGGCGGTGTGCATCTCGAGTTCACCGGCGAGGACGTGACCGAGTGCCTCGGCGGCGCCGACGACGTGCTCGAAGAACAGCTCTCGTCGCGCTACCAGACGCTCCTCGACCCGCGCTTGAACGCACGGCAGTCGCTCGACCTCGCGTTCCGCCTGGCCGAGCTGATGCAGACCGCGCCGCGGTAGCCGCAAAACTCATGAACCTGGTTCACAAACCGAACCAGGTTCAGTCCTGTGTCCCCGAACCAGGTTCGAGAGTTTCGGTCCGTAAAGTGGAGCCGTGCGGCTTGCAGTCATAGGAACCGGGCTGATGGGCGCGTCCGTTGCGCTCGCTGCTCGCCGTCGCGGTGACACCGTCGTCGGCTGGGACGTCGAGCCCGACGCCCTCGCCGCGGCCGTCGCACGCGAAGCGCTGGAGCCCGCAAGCTCGCTCGAAGACGCGGTGCGCGACGCAGATCTCGTCGTCGTCGCTGCGCCAATCGCCTCGCTGCCCGCCCAGGTCGCAGCGGTGCTTGCCGCTCCCGGTGATGCGACGGTCACTGACGTCGGCTCGACAAAGGCGAGTGTCGTAGCCGCTGCGGCCGGTTCGCCGCGTTTCGTCGGCGGCCACCCGATCTGCGGTTCCGAGTCGCGCGGCGCGGAGAACGCGAGTGCAGGTCTCTTCGAGGGCGCAACGTGGTTCCTGACGCCCGTCGCGCACACCGACGCGGAGCGCCACCGCCTCGTTCACGGCTTCATCTCCGATGTCGGCGCGACACCGGTCGCGATCGACGCCGACGCGCACGACCGTCTCGTCGCGATGACGAGCCACGTTCCGCACGTGCTCGCGAACATCGTCGCCAACCAGACCGGGGAGGCGCGCGTCGAGGGCCACGAGCCGCTGGCGCACGCCGGTGGATCGCTGCGCGACATGACCCGCATTGCGGGCGCGAACCCGCGCATCTGGGTCGACATCTTCCTCGACAACGCACAGGCGATCCGCGGCGCGCTCGCCGAGCACCGCCGCCGCATCGAGCAGGTCGAAGCGGCACTCGAGCAGGGGGACGCCGGCTTCCTCGCGCGCTGGATCGGCGAGGCCTCCGGAAATCGCCGCCGCATGCTCGAGCGCGAGTACCCGGATCCCGGCGCGCTGCAGCGGCTGCGCGTGCACATCTCCGACCGGCCCGGCGTACTCGCCGCGATCACGCAGGCGCTCGGCGCGGAGCGCATCAACATCGAAGACTTCGAGCTGCACCACATGTCGCCCGAACGCGGCGGCACGTTGCAGGTGCTCGTCGAGGGCGAGGGCGAGGCGCAACGCGCGGCCGCGCTGCTCGAGAGCCAGGGGTACAGCGTCGTCGTCTCCCCGGTCATTGAAGAAGAGCAGTTCGGCGAATGAAGATCGCGCCGGCAGTAAGTCTGGAGGGGCACTTCGCGGTCCCAGGCGACAAGTCGATCTCGCATCGCGCGTTGCTCTTCGGCGCGATCTCCGACGGCGAGACGCACGTGCGTGGTTGGGGCCGATCCGGTGACACCGAATCGACGCTCGGCGCGGTGCGCGCGATGGGCGTGCAGGTCGACGAGCTCGGCCCGGACGAGCTCGTCGTGCACGGCGTCGGGTTGCGCGGCCTGCAGTCGGCGACGCTCGAATGCAACAACGCAGGCACGCTCGCGCGGCTGGTCGTCGGGCTGCTCGCCTTCCAGGACGGCACCTTCACCCTGACCGGCGACGAGTCGCTCTCAGCGCGCCCGATGGAGCGCGTCGCGGAGCCGCTCCGCCACATGGGCGCCCACGTCGAGACGACGGACGGTCACCTGCCGCTGACGATCACCGGCGCAAAGCTCGAGCCGATCGACTACGCGCTGCCGGTGGCGAGCGCGCAGATCAAATCCGCCGTGCTGATCGCGGGCCTCGGCGCGACCGGGCGCACAACGGTGATCGAGCCGCAGCCGACACGCGACCACACCGAGCTGATGCTGCGGGCGGCGGGCGTCACCGTCGTGACCACGCCGCAGTCCGTGAGCATCGACCCGCCTGAAAGGATCAACCTTGGCCCCGTCGACGTGCCGGGAGATTTCTCCTCGGCGGCGCCGTTCATCGTCGCGGCGACGTTGATCCCCGAATCGCGGATCACGATTCACGACGTCAACCTCAATCCGCGCCGCACGGGTCTGCTCGACGTGCTCGAGCGGATGGGGGGCCGCGTCGGCATCCTCACGCGCCGGAAGATCGGCGCCGAACAGATCGGCGACATCGAGGTTCGCTCGGCCGAGCTGACCGCGACGACGATCAAGAGCGACGAGGTACCGCTGCTCGTCGACGAGCTGCCGCTCTTCGGGCTGCTCGCTGCCCACGCGCACGGCGAGAGCTGGGTGTACGGCGCCGGCGAGCTACGCCACAAGGAAACCGACCGCATCGAGGCTCTCGTCGACGCGCTGCGCGCGATCGGAGTGCGTGCGAAGGGGCACGACGAGGGGTTCTCCGTGACCGGCGTCCCGTCGCGCCCGAAGGGCGGAAAAGTGGACTCCCGGGGCGACCACCGGATCGCCATGCTGGGCGCGGTTGCAGGCCTTTCTTCGCGGGAAGGCGTGGAGGTGCTGGGCGCCGAGAGCGTCGGAGTATCCTTCCCCGGCTTCTACGACCTGCTCGACCAGATCACACACAGATGATTGTCGCCATCGATGGACCGGCCGGAGCCGGCAAGAGCACAGTCGCCCGCAAGCTCGCGGAGCGGTTGGGCTTCCGCTACCTCGATACCGGGGCGATGTACCGCGCGCTGACGTGGCTGGCGATGCGGGAGGCGTTGCCTCTCGGTGACGGCGAGCCGCTCAGCGAGCTCGCGCAGAAGAACCCGGTCGTCTTCGACGAGGCCGGCCGTGTCTTCATCGCCGGCTGCGACGTCACATCCGCGATCCGTCAGTCGCGTATAGACCGCATGGTTCCAGTGGTCGCGCGACATCACGGTGTGCGTGAGGTGATGCGCGAGCGTCAGCGCGAGCTCGCAGCGCATGGGAACGCGGTGATCGAGGGACGCGACATCGGCACTGTCGTCGCACCCGGCGCCGAGGTGAAGGTCTATCTCCAGGCGAATCCCGAGATCCGCGCCGCTCGCCGGCAGGCGGAGCGTCCCGACATCGGCCCCGATGCACTTGCGACCGATCTGCGGACGCGCGACGAATCCGACCGCGTGCGCATGCAGCCTGCAGAGGACGCCGAGTTGATCGACACGACCGACCTTGAGGTCGAGGACGTCGTCACGCGCATCGAAGAGTTGATCCGCGCGCGCTCGCTCGCGGCGTCGTGAGCGAGCAAGGCTCCACTCTTGCGTGGGCACTCGGTCGCCGGTACATGGGCTGGCCGGCGCTGGCCGTCACCCGCGCGCGCGCCTACGGCCGCGAGCGCGTGCCGAAAACAGGTGGCCTCGTCTACGCGGTCAACCACATGCACTGGCTCGACATCCCGCTCGTCGGGGCGCTCTCGCCACGCAACATCGACTTCGTCGCAAAGGTCGAAGCCGTGCGTGTCCCGGGGATCGGTCGCTTCCTCGAGTGGCACGGGACGATTGCGGTGCGCCGCGGTGAGTCCGACCGGGTCGCCGTGCGCAAGATGCTCGAGTCGGCGCGTGGCGGGCGTGTCGTCGGCCTGTTCGTCGAGGGCACGCGCCTCCAGACCGGCCGCCCAGGAACCGCTCAGCCGGGCGCTGCGATGGTCGCGATCCAGGCGGGCGTGCCTGTGATCCCGATGGCGATCTACGGCACGCAGTTCTGGAAGCCCACGCATCCCGCTCTGTGCTCGCTCGCGTTCGGCGAGCCTCTGCGCTTCGACGAATTGCCGAAGAACGGCCGCGGCTACAAGGAGGCGACCGTGGAGATCGAGCGCCGCATCAACGTGCTGTTCGACTGGCTGGCGGAAGTCCACAAGCAGGGTCGCCCGAAAAACCTGGTGCCCCCTCTATGACCGACGATCACGACGAGAACGAGCTCGAAGAACCGGAGGCGGAGCCGGTCAACCTGATCGGCACGGTCGCGATCGTCGGCTTTCCGAACGTCGGCAAGTCGACGCTGATCAACCGGCTGACCTCCACGCGCTCGGCGGTCGTCCACGACACGCGGGGCACGACCCGCGACCGCAAGGAGCTCGTCGTCGAGTGGCTCGGCCAGCGCTTTCTCGCGATCGACACCGGCGGCGTCGACATCGTCGACCCCCATCCGATCACGCGCCAGATCGCCGAGCAGGCGCGTGCGGCGATCGGCGAGGCAGACCTCGTGCTCTTCATCGTCGACGCGCGCCAAGGGATCACGCCGGGCGACGAGGAGCTCGCGCAGATCCTGCGCGAGTCGAAGAAGGACGTGCTTGTCGTCGCGAACAAGGTCGACGACCCCGCGCAGACCACGCTCTCGCACGAGTTCCACAGCTTCGGTTTTGGCGACCCGTTCCCGATCTCCGGCTTGCACGGCTCGAACACCGGTGACCTGCTCGATGAAGTCGTCGCGCGGTTGCCGGGCTCGTCGGATCGTGAGGTGCCGCCGGACGCGATCCGCGTTGCGATTCTCGGCCGGCCGAACGTCGGCAAGTCCTCGCTCTACAATAAGCTCGTCGGCGAAGAGCGCACGATCGTCGACGACGTTCCGGGAACGACACGCGACACGATCGACACCGTGCTGCACGAGGGCGACCGCACGTTCGTGCTGGTCGACACGGCCGGCCTGCGCCGCAAGCGCAGGCAGCGGCAGGGCATCGACTACTACACGGAGCTGCGCGCGCTCGAAGCAGCGGAGCGCGCCGATGTCGCGCTCGTCCTGATCGACGCGAGCCAAGGAATCGTCGAAGGCGACATCACTGCAGTCGAGGTGGCGCGCAAGTCGCACTCGGCGACGCTGATCGTCCTTTCGAAGTGGGACATCTCGAACATCACGATCGAAGAGGTCCGCCCAGAGCTTCAGCGCCGGCTGCGCCAGCGGCCGGACTTCATCACCATTTCTTCAACCACTGGACGCGGCGTATCGCGGCTGCTCGAGAAGGTGACCGAGCTGTACGACCGGTACGCGAGCCGCGTCTCGACCGGTGAGCTCAACCGTTTTCTGAGCGAGCTCAAGGAGGCGCGCCAGCCGCCCTCGAAGAGCGGCCGCAGCCTGAATCTGCTCTACGGCGCGCAGGTCACGTCGCGCCCGCCGCGCTTCCGGTTCACCGTGAACGATCCCGGACTCGTCACGCGCGACTACGCGTACTGGATCGAGAACCAGTTGCGCGAGCGGTTCAATCTCGAGGGGGTGCCGGTCTCGATCGACTTCAGGAAGCGCGCGTGAGAGTCGTCGTCGTCGGTGCGGGCGCGTGGGGAACCGCGTTTGCCCGCGTGTTGCGCGCTCGCGAGCACGATGTGTTCCTTGCCGGTCGGGCGACGCTCGACGACGCACCCTACGACGAAGCCGATCTCGTCGTGCTCGCCGTCACGAGCCGCGCAT
>JBKJQL010000200.1:0-2691 GCA_046594035.1 Gaiellaceae bacterium | reverse complement strand
CGGTCTGGGCCGCTGACGGACCGACGTTGACCAGCACGCGGTAGTCGGTCAGGCCGACTTTCTCCGCGGTCTCTGCGACGAATTCGAGCATCCGCTTGGATTCTCGCGCATCGAAGGCCGAGACATCGCGGAAGGTGTCGACATGGCGCTCCGGGAGGACCAGAACATGGACCGGGGCCTGGGGATTGATGTCGTTGATCGCGACGAATCCCATGGCCTGGTGCACGTAGTTGCCCTCGCGAACGATGCTGCAGAAGAGGCAGTCCTCATGCTCCTTCGGCACGGATCCCCTCCTCCGTGACGGCCGCTGCGCGCACCCGGACGAGCGCGCCGACGGGAGCGTCGACGAGCCACGGCGAATAGTCGTCGCCGTACCCGCGACCCGGGCGGTCGACGAGCACGACGTCCTCGACCTTGCGGCTCCACCGGCGCAGGCAGAGCTCGTGCGAGACCGCGCGCAGCCGGGCGCCGCGCTCCTTCTTCACCTGCGGCGCGATCGGGTCGTCGCCCGCAGTGACCGTTCCCGGCCGCGGCGAATACGGGAAGACGTGCACCTTCGAGATGCCCGCGCGCTCGACCGTGCGCAGCGTGGTCTCGAACGCGGCGTCATCCTCGGCCGGGAAGCCGACGATCACGTCGCTCGTGATGTTGAACTCGTCGGCGAGTGGCGCGAGGCGGCGGAGGTACGTGTCGGTCGCGTAGCGGCGGCCCATCGCGCGCAAGACACCGTCGTCGCCGGACTGCAGCGGGACGTGCAGGTGCCTGGTCACGGTCGGCGTCTCGCGTAGCGCGTGGATCAGGGCGTCGCTGACGTGATTGATCTCGATCGAACTGAGTCGCAGGCGCTCGAGCCCGGGCGTCTCTCCCGCCTCCCGCACGAGCCGTGGCAGGTCGTACCCGGCCGCCCGGTCGCGGAAGCAGCCGAGATTGATCCCGGTAAGCACGACCTCGCGGTGGCCCTGGTCGACGCGCCGCCGGATCTCGCGGAGGACGGCGTCGGCGCTCCGGCTGCGAGAGGCGCCGCGCACGAGCGGGATCACGCAGAAGTTGCACGAGAACGAGCAGCCGTCCTGGATCTTCACGAATGCGCGCACGCGGTCGATGCGCGCGTCCGCCTGGACGCAACCGATCGCGCCGACATCGCCCGCAACGAACGCAGCCGTCTCCTCGCTCCGCTTCGCGACGACCGTCACGTTCGGCGGCAGGCTCGCAAACGCGTCACCTTGCAGGTTCGCGCCGCAGCCGGTGACGTAAACGCGCTCGTGCGTGCGCGCAGCGCGGGCTGCCGCCTTGCGGCTTTTCGCAACCGCTTCGTTCGTCACGCAGCAGGTGTTGATCACTGCGACGTCGGCGTCGGCGCGCTCCGTGTGGCCGTCTCGGAGGAGCGCCTCGCGGACCTCGTGCACGTCGGCGTACGAGACCTTGCAGCCCAGAAAATCGACGCGGAACGTCGTCATGCGTTGGATGTTAAGCGCTCGAGGCGCATCGCTCTAGGTTCTCACGAGGCCGAACCTGATTCGGTGTCAGTCGAACCAGATTCACCCAGTTCGACACGCCACCCGCCTCCGAGAAACTCTCGAATCTGGTTCGCTGTCGCGAATCAGGTTCGGTGCTCGCGGATCAGGCGGTTGAGCGTCTTCTTGTGCTTCCGCAGCGAGCGAAGATCTCGCCCGTCCGACCAAGCTTCCTCAACGGCCACGGACACTCCGAGGAGACGCCGACGCTCGTCGGGATTGGGGACGACGACGCTGAAGCGCACGTAGTCCTCAGATGCGCGCTCGGAGCCAGACCGGGCGGCATACGGATTCGAGAGTTGTCCGCGAAGCGCCTGCTTGTCAAAGGACGCCCGACCGGAGACGTGAGTCTTGTGCTTCGACGAGGCCACAGCGAGCAGTATGCATCGCATGCCCGAGACCAACGTGAAGCAGAATGTCGGGTGCTGGAGTCGATCGCCGAAGCGCTGGTCGCTGATCCCCGGCGGGGGGTGGTACTCGCCGAGGAGCCGAGGCTCTCCGGGCCGCCACCCTGTCTACCGACGCGATGCCGGCCGGCACGTCCCAGCACCAACGATCCGGGATGAAGCAGTGACGCCAGAGCAGCAGCACGCGTCGCTCGTCATCGATCCCGACGACCGAGACGACCTCGAACGGGATGCACGCATAGGCTTCCATCGTGCAGCGCTGGGAATACCGGGTCGTGTCTCTGCGGAACGGGACCTACACCTCGACACTGAACGAGTACGGCCGCGAAGGCTGGGAGCTCGTCAGCGTCGCGTCACAGCCCCTACAAGTTTCCGCGCCCGCTTCCGAGGGACGCGGCCTGCCGGTGCCGCGGGCGCTCGGACGGATCGAGGACGCCGCGGCCAAGCTGAACAAGCTCGGTGGCTCGCACTCGACGGAAGCTCAGCCGGAAGAAACTTCCAACTTGCTTTGGGTGCTTCGCCGACCGTTACCCGAGGATCGCGCAGACAGCCAGTCCTAGGGCAGGTAGAGGCTAGATGCGGCGATACACGTCCGACGCCCAGCCGTCGAGCGTCGTCCGCGACAAATGCTCGAACCCACCGAGCTCAGGCTGTTCGGACGCGAAGTACCCGGAGGTGATCAGCGTCTGCGCGTCCGTGCGCGAAGGGAGCGCCTCGACCGACGCGAGCGAGATGTTCGCGACCACGAGCTGCTCCCAAGCTCGCCGCTC
>JBKJQL010000198.1:0-4246 GCA_046594035.1 Gaiellaceae bacterium | reverse complement strand
TGCGAGGCAAGGACGCAGGGCGCCCCGGTAGCGGTGTTCTACCGGGGCAACAGCATCGCGCCGCCGAGCGCGGCCGGGCGACACAAGCTCATTCGGTTAGAGCTTCTACGGAAGGCGAAAGGCGACTTCACCGAGCCGCTGGTACCCGGCAACCGACGGGTGGTCTCCGTCGTCATGCGTCCACTCGTCCTCCATCCGCCCGGGCCGGCCCGGATCCTCGAGCGTGTCGTGGAAGGGCAGCAGCGGCACGCCGAGAGCGCGGATGCGCTCGTTCAAGTCGCGAATCGCCGCTTCCTTGCCGGGCCAACCGTTGTTCCACGGCAGCACGTCGCAAACGGCGAGCGACAGCCGGAGCGCGAGCCCACGCTCCACCATCGCTTGCAGATCCCGGGCGGCGTCTTCGACGGAACGCCCCTGCGCAATGTCGTTGATGCCGCCCTGCACGATCAGCGCGTTCGCGCCGACGACCGCTTCGTCGAAGCGCGCCGCGATCTCGTCCGTACGCTCGCCCCAGATGCCGAAGTTGCGCAGCTCGAGCTCCGGATGCAGCAGGCCGGCCCAGTGCTCCCACTGTCCGGTCGGATTACCGGTGCGCTTGCGCGCGTCCCAGAAGGGCGAGCCTTCCGTGATCGAGTCCCCGAGGCAGGCGACGACGGTGGGCATGCCGCCCTTGTAACAGACTGCTACTTGAGCAGTTCTGAATCAGAAGAAGAACTGGCGCCAGGCCGTCCACCAGTCGTCCGCGCGGGACGCGATCTGGCGGGAGCCGGTGATCTCGACATCCGCGCGGAACCGGTAGCGCTCCACGTGATCCGAGGTGTTGAAATCGACCAGGATCTCGCAGGGCGTGCCCGGATCGTACGGGCGCACGGCCGCCCGGTTCTCGACCGCGCGCCGGGCCGCGTCCTCGATCAACTCGCGGGCGCGGGCCGCCGGGAACTGCCGGGCGCTGAACCGGCCGAGGCCCTTCTTCACGGCCGCGGTGGTGACGCCGTCACCAAGCAGCTTTCGCCCTTCGCGGCAGGCCGCTTCGTCACCCGTGACGAGCACGACCGGGCAGCTCCAGGCCCCGCAGAGCGCGGCGTTGATCCCGGTCTCGCCGACCTCGACGCCGTTGAAGCGGAGCCGCCACCATGACGACCCGCTGACGGTGTGCGCGAGTACGCCGTCGCGCGTGCCGGCCATCGCGTGCATCCCGACGAAGAGCGCGGCGTCGACGCCGCCTTCGAGGAACTCCGTGTACTCCGTCCATTCGTTCTGCACGACGTATTCGCAGTCGGGGTCGAGTTCCTCGGGGATCAGCGAGTTGAACGTCCACCCTTCGCCCGCGCCGTGGCAGTCCATCACGACGATCTCCGTGGCGCCTGCCGCTTTCGCGCCGCGGACGGCAGCGTTGATCTCGCCCGTGTAGAGGCGGCGCCCCTCCTCGTACATCGCGTGACCGCCGGTCACCTGCTGCCACTTGACGATCCCGGCGACGCCCTCCATGTCGCTGACGATGAAGATCTTCACGCGGAGACTGACCCTACGCGCTCACCGAGACTGTTGGTGATCGGGACCTCGCGGAACTCGTCGATGCCGAGGATGAGACCGAGCGCAGGACGCAGGGCGCGGGAAGAACCGTCCTCCACCTTGAGTACCCATGCCTCGTTGCCGTCCGCGGCGCAGAACAGACCCTCGGCCCCGCGCTTCGCGAACCAGCCCGGCAACGCGCGCATCAGGTCCGTGTCGTCCGCGTCCCGTCCGCCGACGAGCTCGGGCCGCGCACGCATCGCAGCTGCGATGCGTGCGGGCGTCGTCAGGAAGAGCGCGCCCATACAGGTCAGTTGCGACGCGAAGGTCGGCACGCCGCAGCCGTCGATCGCCACCTCGCCCGGACCGACGAGTTGGGCGATGCGTTGCTGCAGGGGATGGGCCCGGTCGCGGTAGGAGTGGAGAGGCCAGCCGTTCGCGCGGCACGCGGCCAACATGCCCGCGTGCTTTCCGGAACAGTTGTGCCCGAGCTTCCCTTCGGGCCGCCCCGGTTGGATTCCGTTCTCGAGATCGTCAACGGTTGCCCCGGCACGCGCAAGCAATTTGCGGACCGCGTCGAGCTGCGCCGGTTCGGCCTGATGGGAAGCGCAAGCGATCGCAAGCTCATCGACCTCCAGGTCGTCGTAGGCGTCCGCCAGCGGCACCGCCTGGATCGGCTTGAGCGAGGAGCGCAGGAAGCACGTGATGTCTTCGCCGTACCACCCGCCGCCCGTGGAACGAGCGTGAACGCGGTGCACTGCCTCGACGACATCCCCGCGGCGCACGGTTACCCTGATCGCGTCCACGAAAGCGGAGACTAGTGTGCCCGAGTTGCCCGAGGTCGAAGCCTGGCGCCGCCAGCTCGACCCGCTCGTCAGGGAGTTCCCGATCGAGAAGGCCGGGCCGGCGCACATCGCCACGCTCAAGACCTTCGATCCCCCGATCTCGGCACTCGACGGCGAGGGCTTCAAAGGCGTCGAGCGTCGCGCGAAGCGCTTTCTGATCCCGACCGACGACGACGAGCTCGTCGTGATGGTGCACTTGATGAGCGCGGGGCGGCTGAAGTACGTGCCGCCGAACGGCAAGGGCGCGAAGACCCCGATGTTCCGCGTCCGTTTCACGGACGGCGGCGAGCTGCAGCTCACCGAGGCCGGGTCGAAGAAGCGCGCCGGCGTCTGGCTGCTTCGGACCGACGCCGTCGAAACCGAGCTCGCGCATCTCGGCCCGGAAGCCGACCAACTGACGACGGAGGCCGTTGCGGGCATCCTCGCTTCCGATTCGCGGCGCCTGCACTCGTTGCTGCGCGACCAGCGCCTGCTCGCCGGGATCGGGCGCGCGTGGGCCAACGAGATCCTCTGGGCAGCGAAGCTGTCGCCGTACCAACTCTCGACGCAGGTCGACGACGAGGAGACCGAGCGCCTCGCGACCGCGATCTCGGGCGAGCTCGCCCGTGGGCTCGAGCTGAGGATCCAGGGTGCGAGCGACGAGAAGACCTACCGCGTCCACAACAAGCTCGGAGCGCCCTGCGAGCGCTGCGGCACCCCACTCGCCCGCGTCGACTTCGAGGAGCACACGATCTATTACTGCCCCACGTGCCAGACAGGCGGCCGAACGCTGAAGGACCGCCGGATGTCCCGGCTGCTCAAATGAGAATCGCCTTCGTGATCCTCGCCGTGCTGCTCGCCGGGTGCGGCGGGAGCGACAAACCGAGCGCCCAGTCCGTCGCGAACGTCGCCCTCCTCGACCGCGCTCCCGTCTACCCCGGTGCCAAGGCTCCGAAGACAACGTCCGGGGACGCGTTCGCCTCTCGCGACTGGACGCTGCCCGCAGGATCACGCGCGTCGCGCGTGATCGACTGGTACATCACGCGATTGCAGGCACGTGGCTGGAAGGTGCTCGGAAAGAGCTTCGACACGATCCGGGCCAAAAGGCCCGGGGCGACGCTCTCGGTCGGCGTTCGCGCCCACACGCTCGAGGTGATCGCGTCGGGGCCGTCCTGAACACCCTCTAGTGTGCCGCCCGTGATCAGAACCCAGCCACACGCCGGAGGATGGCTCGAGGTCGTCTGCGGCCCGATGTTCTGCGGCAAGAGCGAGGAGCTGATCCGCCGGTTGCGCCGCGCCGAGATCGCCGGCCAGCGCGCGCTCGTAGTGAAGCCGCTGATCGACGATCGCTACGACGTCGGCCACGTCGTCTCACACGCGGGCGCGAAGATGCGCGCCGTTACCGCCACCTCGAGCGACGAAGTGCGGCGGCTCGCGAAGGGCTACGACGCGGTCGGGATCGACGAGGTGCAGTTCTTCGACCTCGGCATCACCGATGCGATCGACGCACTCATCGAGGACGGCGCGCGGGTGGTCGCCGCAGGGCTCGCCCAGGACTTCCGGGGCCTGCCCTTCGGGGCGATGCCGACGCTCCTCTGCGTGGCCGAGTTCGTCGACAAGCTCGAGGCGGTGTGTCATCGCTGCGGCGGCCCCGCGACGATGACGCAGCGGCTGGTCGACGGCGAGCCTGCACCGTTCGGCGGCGAGACGATCCAGGTCGGAGCGCTGGACTCCTACGAGGCCCGTTGTAGAGCCTGTTTCGAGACAAGCCCAGAGGATGCACACCATTCAGCGATGCAACTCAGGCGACTCGCAGGGTAGCTTCGCCGGTCAAACGCGGAACCTGGCTGGGGACAACAGGCCCGTCACGCCGGAGGTCGCGGGTTCGAGTCCCGCTTGATCCACCCTTC
>JBKJQL010000135.1:0-4556 GCA_046594035.1 Gaiellaceae bacterium | reverse complement strand
CATCGCGTCGGCGTCGACGAGCGAGTCGACGAGCGTGTGTCCCCCCGCCTCGAGACCCGGCGCGAGCACCGAGCCGACCTTCCCGCTCCTCCCATTCAAGAGAATCCTCACGCCGCGCGAGCCAGGCCGGGCGTGATGTGCTCGAGCGCGCTCAGGAACCGCTCCTCGTTCGGGCCGATGCATGCTGCCGACAAGCGGTCCGGCTCGAGCAGCGCGGCCGCGAGCTCAGAGACGGACGATCCCTCGACGGCGTCGATCTCGGCGACGATCCGGTCGAGCGACAACAGTTCCGAGTCGGTGATCAGCGACTTCCCGAGCCGGTTCATGCGCGCTGAAGTGGACTCCATCGAGAGCAGAATCCGCCCCTTGAGGTTCTCTTTGGCGCGCTCGAGCTCGCGCGCCGGCACGTTGCCGCCCGCGACATCGGCGATCTGCTCCGCTGTGATCTTCAGCGCCTCGTCGAGGTTGTCCTCGCGCGTTCCCAGATAGACGCCGATCTGGCCGGTGTCGGTGTACTGCGAGACGAACGAGTAGACCGCGTACGCCATGCCGCGCTTTTCGCGGATCTCCTGGAACAGACGCGATGACGCGGAGCCGCCGAGGATCGCGTCGAGGATCGAGGCGGCGAAGCGGCGGCGGTCGGATCGCGAGATGCCCGGCGCGGCGAGACACACGTGGTACTGCTCGGTGTCCTTCTGCTGGAACCGAAGCCCCGGTGCCGGTGGAGTGACGAGTGGCGGGCGCAGGTTGGGCGGTGTCCCGCCCGCCCCGGCGCGACGCTCGAGCCCGCGCTGGACGAGCTCGACCACACGCTCGTGCTCGATGTTGCCGGCAGCGGCGACGACGATGTTGCGCGGGACGTACATCGCATCGTGGTACCGGGCGATCGCCTCCCGCGGAACCGACGAGATCGACTCGGTGGTCCCGATCACGGGACGGCCGAGTGGATGGTCTCCGAACACCGCCTCCGCGATCAGGTCGTGCACGAGCTCCTGCGGCGCGTCGTCGTACATCGCGATCTCCTCGAGCACGACCTCTCGCTCGGCGTCGAGCTCGGCGAAAGCCGGCGTGAAGACCATGTCGCTCATCACGTCGACCGCCGTCTCGAGGTGGTGGTCTGGGATGCGCGCGTAGACGAGCGTGTGCTCGCGCGAGGTGGCTGCGTTCAACTCGCCACCGAGACCGTCGAAGATCTCCGCGATCTCGACGGCGCTGTAGCGGTCGGTGCCCTTGAAGAGGAGGTGCTCGATGAAATGGGTCACGCCCGCCTCGGCCGGCGTCTCGTCGCGCGAGCCGGCGCCGATCCAGAATCCGACCGCGGCGGAGCGCACGTGGCCGAGCGGCTCCGAGATCACGCGCTCGCCCGAGTCGAGTTCCGTCAGCGTCCAGTTCTGCACGTTGGGCATCCTAGGGATCGTGGCGCGCTATCGCTTTCTCTCGACCTGGCTACTCGACGCCCCGATCGAGCGCGTGTGGACGGTCCTTCACGACGCGGAGCGGTGGCCGCTCTGGTGGCCCGGCGTCGAGTCGACAGACGTCCTGACGGGTGATCTCTGGCGCTCGACGTGGCGATCGGCCCTCCCCTACTCGCTCAACTTCGAGTTCGAGATCCTACGGCGCGACGCCCCGTACTTTCTCGAGGGCCGTGCGAGCGGCGAGCTTGCCGGCACGGGCCGGTGGCGCCTCTTCGAGGCGCGCGGGCAGACGGCGTCGACCTGGGATTGGGACGTCGAGACGACGGCGGCCTGGATGAACGCACTCGGGCCGATCGCCCGACCGGCATTCGTCTGGAACCACAATCGCGTGATGCGAAGCGGCGCCGAAGGTCTCGCCCGGGAGCTCGGTGTTGAACTGATCGCGGCGGATTAGCTGGTTGATGCGATCTAGCGGTAGTGCCGCGAGACGAGAATCGTGGCGACGCTGACGACCGCGGCAACGATGTTCGGGACGATGATCGCGAGGTTGTGCAACGCGACCCCGTACGAGAGCCAGAGGATAAAGCCGACGAGCAGCACCTGCTGGTAGGCAACCGAGACGCCGCGCGAGCTCTTGTGCGCGCGAATCGCGCGGATCTGGAGGAGCGGCGAGACGGCCATCGCGACGCCCCAGGTGGCGGCGACGACAGCAAGGACCCCGATCACGTTCGGGAAGCTACCTGCGATAGACGACGTGGCTGGCGGGATCGACGTAGAGCGCTGGATCGATTCGGCCGAGCGAGAGCACACCCGCGACTCCAAGGCCTGCCTCGACGCCCGCGAGCAACGCTGCGAGTGTCGGTTGTGGCACGAGCGCGATCCCTGCGAGCACCGCGACGGCGATCGTGCTCGGCACGGTCGCCGCGAGTGCCTGTCTCCACCGAGGTGCGATCTCGGCGCCGGCCGGAAGCGGGAGCGGATCGACCTTGCCGTGAGCGAAGCGCGCGCGAGGGTCGTTGAAGATCACGAACGTGATCCCGAAAATGCCGATCACGAACGCGAGCAGCGCCGGCCCGCTCTCTGCCCCCGCGAGACGTGCTCCGCCAAGCAAGACCACTCCGAACGCAAGGCGGATCGGGATCACGCCGATCGTGCGATCGCGAAGAGAGTGCAGCGTCATCGTGGGTCGGCCGGCAGGAGCGACCAGACGATCGCGTCCTGCCGTTCGTTGTGCAGCCAGATCGAGTTGCGCTCGATCCCTTCGCGTTGGAACCCGGCACGCTCCGCGAGCTTCTGCGACGCCTCGTTGTCCGGGTGCGTGCGTAACTCGATGCGGCCGACGCCCTCGCCAAGCAGCCAGTCGCAGAGCAGGCGCACCGCGCGCGTCATCAGACCGCGCCCTCTCCCCTCCTCCCGCGCGAGGTAGGCAACCTCGTAGTTGTCGCGAGGACGCCGTGAGGCGATCACCGCGCCGAGCGACACATCGTCGCCCGCCTCGGTCACGGCGTAGTCGATGCGATCACCCGTTTTTCTGCCGTCACGCGCGACGCGCAGCAGCGAGGCGAAGTCACGGTCGCCCGGCTTCGCAGGCATGTTCAGCCAGTGCGCGACGAGCGGGTCACGCATCGTCGAAAGTGTGGCGGCGCGGTCGTCCTCACGCAATTCGCGGAGGACGACCACGCCGTCGGTGATCGAGTCAGGCGGTCTCATGCACCGCCGACGCTACTACTAGGAACGCGAACCTTGGCGCCGGCTGGTTCAGTGGGCCGTCACGGCGCGACGGGCGCCGCAAACGCTGAGCGCACGCGCCACGAAAAGAAGACGGCGCGGTCGCTCTCGTCCATCGTGCGGAGAGCGACCACGCCGTCGGTGATCGAGTCAGGCGGTTTCATGCACCGCCGACGCTACTACTAGGAGCGCGAACCTTGGCGTTCGCGACGCGGACCGTCACGACGCGGGCCGCGATCCTCGCGGGGCTCGCGGGGAGGGGCGTCCTTCGCCCGCTCGACGAGCTCCTCCGGGGAGACCATGGTCTCGCCCTCGTGCTTCTGGACGAGCTTGAGGCCGATGCGGCCCCGGGCCTTGTCCACTTCCTGCACGACGACGTCGAGGATGTCACCGCGTGCGATGACGTCCTCGATGTGGTTGACGCGACCCGGGCCCACGTTCGAGACGTGGAGCAGGCCGTCGGTGCCCTTCTTCAGCTCGACGAACGCGCCGAAGTCGGTCGTCTTGACCACGCGACCGGTGTAGGTGTCGCCGACCTCGGGCTCCTTGGTCAGGTTCCGGATCGCCTCGACGGCGGCGTCACCCTTGGTGCCCTCGGTTGCGTACACGAGGATCGTGCCGTCCTCTTCGATGTCGATCTGCACCTCGTACTCGGACTCGAGCGAGCGGATCGTCTCGCCGCCCTTGCCGATGACCATCCCGATGAACTCCGGGTTGATCTGGACCGTGGAGATCCGCGGTGCATGCTCTGCGAGTGCTTCGCGCGGAGCCGAGATCGCCTCGTTCATCTTGCCGAGGATCGCGATGCGGGCGTCCTTCGCCTGAGCGAGGGCCTGCTGCATGATCTCGCGGCTGACGCCGGTGATCTTGATGTCCATCTGCAGGGCGGTGATGCCCTCCTGCGTGCCGGCGACCTTGAAGTCCATGTCGCCCAGGTGGTCTTCTGCGCCCTGGATGTCGGTGAGGATCTCGTACTCGTCGCCTTCCTTGACGAGGCCCATCGCGATGCCGGAGACGGGAGCCGTGATCGGCACGCCGGCGTCCATCAGCGCGAGGGTCGAGCCGCAGACCGAGCCCATCGACGACGAGCCGTTCGACTCGAGCGTCTCCGAGACGAGACGGATCGTGTACGGGAAGTCCTCTGGCTCCGGAACGACGGCCTGCAGCGCCCGCTGCGCGAGCGCCCCGTGGCCGATGTCGCGCCGCTTCGGACCCCGCATGAAGCCCGTCTCCCCGACCGAGTACGGCGGGAAGTTGTAGTGATGCATGTAGCGGCGGTCGGTCTCGAGCGAGAGGTCATCGATCCGCTGGCCCTCCTTGGCGGTGCCGAGGGTGAGGAGCGACAGGACCTGCGTCTGGCCGCGCTGGAAGAGACCCGAGCCGTGCGTCCGCGGGGACACGCCGACCGAAACC
>JBKJQL010000176.1:0-11561 GCA_046594035.1 Gaiellaceae bacterium | reverse complement strand
GGGAACACGCACATTCCCGCCGAGTCGGCATTTGTGATCGCGTTCTGGGTCAGCGCCGGGGTGGCGCTGATCGGCGCGTTGTTCGCATTGCGGACGAACGACCCCTCGACGCGCGGTGCCTTTGCCGATTAGCGTCACCACGTGACCCGCGTTCGGTTCGCTCCCAGCCCAACAGGCACTCTCCATGTCGGCAATGCGCTGAGCGCGATCGCGAACCGCCGTTTCGGCGACTGGATGCTGCTGCGTCTCGACGACACCGACGCGGCGCGCAACGTGCCCGGCGGCGAAAAGGCGATCCTCGACGACCTGCGCTGGCTCGGCGTCGAATGGGACGACGGCCCCGCGCGGCAGAGCGAGCGTTCGGCGCGCCACCTCGAGGCGGCGCGTGCCGCCGGCCTGCCACAGCGGTTCGAGGGCGGCGTGATGCTCTGGCGCGACGACGGCACGCCGACGTTCCACCTGGCGAGCGTCGTCGACGACCTGGACTTCGGGATCACGCACGTGATCCGCGGCTCCGACCATCGCGCGAACGAGGAACTGCACGCGGCCCTGCACCGGGCGCTCGGGCACGAGCCGCCGGTCGTGATCCATCACGGGCTCGTCGTCGGCGACGACGGCAAGAAGCTGTCCAAGCGTGCCGAGGGCGCAACGGTCGCGTCGCTACGAGAGGCCGGGTACCCGGCCGAGGCGGTGCGCGCCTACCTGGAGGAGCTCGACCTGCCGAAGCACGACGTCCACCTCGACCTCGACCGCATCCGTTCGCTCTCGACCGATGTCCTGGCCGGGCTGTCGGATGAGGACCTGGCCGCGCGCGCCGGGGTGCCGGTGGAGGCGGCCGCAGTGATGCGCGGCGCCCACGACCTGGTCGAGGCCAGGGCGCTCGCGGCCTCGGTGCTGGAACCACCAAGTGTTGAGTCAACACAAAGTCCGGAAACGCTCCAGCGCTTCGCCGAGCTGCGGGCCCAGTTCCCGGACACGGTCGACAAGGACGAGGCCAAGACGATCGTGCGCGAGCTGAAGGCGGTCGGCGGGAGCCTGAAGGCGTTGCGCATCGCGCTCACCGGCCGCGAGCGCGGCCCGGAGCTGTGGGCGGTATTGCGCGCGCTGCCGCGTGACGAGGCGCTGCGCCGCGCACTAACCTGAGTAGTTCCGTGCGCCTCTACGACACCTATTCGCGTTCGCTCATCGAGCTGCCCGCGGCTCCCGCGCCGGTTCGCATGTACGTCTGCGGGCCCACCGTCTACGCGCGGGCGCACATCGGCAACGCGCGACCGTTCGTGATCGGCATGTGGTTCCGCTCGTGGTTGAAGGCGACGGGCTACGACGCGACGCTCGTGCACAACATCACCGACGTCAACGACAAGATCTACGAGGCCGCGCCGGGCAAGAGCGCGGAGCTCGCGGCGCGCGCGACGGAGTGGTACCTCGAGGACACCGGCGACCTCGGCCTCGGGATGCCGGACTTTCTCCCGAAGGCGACGGAGTCGATGCCGGCGATCCTGCACATGATCGAGGAGCTCGTGGAAAGCGGGCACGCCTACGTCGCCGGCGGCGACGTCTACTTCCGGGTCGCGAGCTTCCCGGAGTACGGGCGCCTGTCGGGCCAGAAGCCGGACCAGGTCGAGCAGGGCGAGGAGCCGAGCGCGCTCAAGGAAGATCCGCGCGACTTCGCGCTCTGGAAGGCGAACAAGCCGGCGACCGAGGACACGTCGTGGGACTCGCCATGGGGCCGTGGGCGTCCCGGCTGGCACATCGAATGCTCCGCGATGGCGGAGGAGATCTACGGGCCGGCCTTCGAGATCCACGGCGGCGGGCTCGACCTCGTCTTCCCACACCACGAGAACGAGGTCGCTCAGTCCCGCTCCCTCGGGCATCCGTTCGCGCACATCTGGGCCCACAACGGGATGCTGCAGTTCACGGGCGAGAAGATGTCGAAGTCCGTCGGGAAGTCCGAGACGATCCGCGAGGCGATCGACAGGTGGGGACGCGAAGCGATCCTCGTCTTCTTCCTCACTGCGTCGTGGCGGAAGCCGATCGACTATTCGGAGGAGACGATGGCGCAGGCCGGTGCGCGGCGCGAGACGCTGCGTAACGCCTTCACACGTGACGCCGCCGAGCCCGACGAAAGTGAGTGGGAGACGTTCGCGGCCGCGCTCGACGACGACTTCGACACGCCGGCTGCCCTCGCCGTGCTGCACGACTGGGCCTCGCGGGGCCAGCTCGAGTTGCTGCGCCGCGGCCTCGCCGTCTTCGGCCTGGAGTCGCTGGCCGAGCGGGCAGAGGCGCCGCCGGAGATCGCCGAGCTCGCCGAGCGGCGAAGCACGGCCCGGGCCGTGCGCGACTTCGAGATCTCCGACCGGCTGCGGGACGAACTTGCCGCGGCAGGCTGGGAGATGCGCGACCGCTCCGACGGCTACGACCTCGTGCAGATTTGACCCCCGACCTCGTCTACGGGCGTCAGGCGGTCCGCGAGGCGCTGCGCGGCCGCCGGGAGGTGCTGGAGGTCTGGGCGACCGAGCGGGCGGTCAAGTCCGAGGACTGGCTGGACGAGGCGCGGCCGAAGCTGAAGGCCGACCGCGAGCTGACCGACCGGGCTGAGACCCGGGATCACCAGGGCGTTCTCGCCCTCGTGGCCCCCTATCCCTATGCCGACGCCTACGAGCTCGCGGCGGCCGAGAAGTCGCTCCTCGCCGTCCTCGACCGGGTCACCGACCCGCGGAACCTGGGGGCGGTGGCGCGGTCGGCTGAAGGCGCCGGCGCTACGGGGATCGTCGTCCCGGCGCACGGCTCCGCGGTCGTCACGCCGGCGGTCGCTCGCGCGTCGGCCGGCGCGGTCGAGCACATCCCGATCGCGGTCGTCACAAATCTCGCGCGCTACCTCGAGGAAGTGAAGGGCGGTGCGTTCTGGGTGTACGGCGCCTCCGGTGAGCCAGGCGCGCAGTCGATGTGGGAGACCGATCTCACCGGCGGTGTCGCGATCGTGCTCGGCGCCGAGGGGAAGGGGCTGCGTCCACTCGTCAAGCGGATGTGTGACGCGCTCGTGTCGATCCCGCTCTCGGGCGCGATCGAATCGTTGAACGTGAGCGTTGCGGCGGCGGTGCTGCTGTACGAAGCGCGTCGGCAGCGCGACAGGTGAACCTGCTCGCCGTTCAACCAGGTTCGTGAGGTAGGCGCATGTGACCGAGGACACCTTGTACCTCTTCGACGGCTACAACCTCTTGCACGCGGGACACTTCGCGGATGCGCGGGAACTCGTCGATCTGCTCGCGAGCTACGTCGCCGTTCGCGGCGCGCGTGGGGTGGTCGTCTTCGACGGCGTGGGGGAGGACGTGACGCGCGGCCCGCTCGAGGTGCGCTTCGCAGCGCATGCCGACACGCTCCTCGAGCGGCTGGCCGCCGAGCACCGGGACCGGGACAAGGTCGTCCTCGTTACGAGTGACTCCACCGTTGGGTGGGCTTCCGGGATCGAGGTCGCGAAGCTCTCGTCCCAGACCTTCCTCCGGGACTTCGAGCAGGCGGAGCATCGGGACGAGCGCCCGGCGGGTCTCGCGGGGAAGCTCGACCAGGCGACCCGGGACTTGTTGGAGAAGCTGCGCCGCGGGGGTTGAGGAAACTGAGTATGCGGGTCCAGTGCAAAAGGGGGTTGCGTTCCTTGCGGGTCCTTGCTAAGTTCACCTCAACCTCAGGGTGAGACTTCGGCGGTGCAGGACGGAGGTCTCATCGCAAAAACACTCAAATACCGGGGGTTCCGCCTTGTCCGTCCGCACCGCATACGCTCCGAAATCTCCTCAGAAGGTTCAACGCGAACTTGAGGATCTGCAGCTCGTGCTGAAGGCCCGCAACGGCTCGACGATCGCGATGGACCAGTTGATGCGCCGCTACACCTCCTTCGTCCGGCTGAAGGCGAGCTCCTATTTCCTCGCTGGCGGCGACTCGGAAGACCTGATCCAGGAGGGACTCGTCGGCCTCTACAAGGCGGTCCGCGATTTCCGCCCCGACAAGGAGACGTCGTTCCGCTCGTTCGCCGAGCTGTGCGTGACGCGGCAGATCATCACGGCGATCAAGACGGCGACTCGCTTCAAGCACGCCCCGCTGAACCAGTATGTGTCGTTCAGCCACACGCCCGCGGGCCAGGAGGGCGACGACTGCACGCTCGGCGACGCACTGCCGGGCCCCGCGGTCAACGACCCGTCCGTGAAGGTGATCTCGACGGAGGAGCTGCAGTCGCTCGTCGGCTGCCTCTCGTCGACGTTGTCACCGCTCGAAGCGGATGCGCTGCGCCTCTATCTCGAAGGTTCGTCCTACGAGCAGATGGCGGAGGAGCTCGCCTGCGACACGAAGACGATCGACAACGCCCTGCAGCGGGTGAAGCGCAAGATCCTCATGCACCAGCAAGGCCGTCAGGTCCTTCAGTAGATCGCGCCGTTTGCTTCGCTGAGCAAACTCTCGAATCTGGTTCGGTTGACACCGAATCAGGTTCGGCGCGACGTACCATGTGAGCTGTGCCGGAGTAGCTCAGCTGGTAGAGCAACGGTTTTGTAAACCGTGGGCCAGGGGTTCGAGTCCCCTCTCCGGCTTCGCCCCTAGGACCGAACCTGGTTCAGTTTGTGAACCAGGTTCAAGAGTTTCGACCTTAGGCCCCCCGAATTCGGAGACTCGTGAACCTGGTTGAAAGAGCGAACCAGGTTCAGCTACGTATGGGACGTGGATCTGCGTGCAGCCCGCTGCTCGGCGTCTTCTTGGGGGTCGGCGGCCGGTCGGCGACCGGGATCTCGATGTAGAACGTCGAGCCCATGCCCCGGCCGTTTGTCTCGTCACGGTTGTTGCCCTCGACCCAGATCCGGCCGTCGAGGCGGCGGACCAGCTCGCGGCAGATGTAGAGGCCGAGGCCCGTGCCGCCGATGCCGCGCGTCATGTTCGGATCGAGCCGATAGAACTTTTCGAAGACGCGCCGGCGCTCGGAGGCAGGGATGCCGAGGCCCTGGTCGGAGACCGCCCAGCGGACGCCTCGCTCGCCGCGCGAGACCTTGACCTTCACCGGCCCGCCGTCGGGCGAGTACTTGACCGCGTTCTCGACCAGGTTGACGAGCACCTGGCGCAGCTGCTGCTCGTCAGCCGCGACCGGCGGGAGCCGCTTCGGCGTCTCGAGCTCCAGGGTCACTCCTTCCGGCAAATGTGTCCGCGCGGCATCGACCACCGTCTCGGTGATCTTCGCCGCATCGACCGTCTCGATCCGAAGCTGGAGCTGGCCGGAGTCGAGATGGCTCGCGAGCAGCACGTCGTTGACGATCCGCGCCAGACGATCCGACTCGTCGGCAACGACCTCCAGCAGCCGGCCGCGCATCTCGTCGCCGAGCTCAAGATCAGGACGCCGCAGCGTCACGGCCGCGCCGTAGATCGCGGCAAGCGGCGTGCGCAGCTCGTGCGAGACGGTGGCCACGAAGTCCGACCGCATCTGCTCGAGCACGCGCTCTTCTGTCAGGTCGCGGAAGACGTACACCGTGCCCTCCTCGAACTTCACCGCGGAGAACGAGAGCCAGAGCTCACGGCCATTGATCTCGAGCGGGATGGTCTGGGGCCGACCGTCGACGTCCACCTCGGACACATGATCCTCATAACCCGGCAGCGCCTCGCGCGCGGGCCGGCCGATGATGTCCGTGGCCGGGAGGCCCGTCATCGCCTCCGCGGCGTTGTTCCAGAGCAGCACGCGCTCGTCGTTGTCAAGCAGCACGACGCCGTCGGCGATCGTCTCGAGAGCGCGTGCTGCACGCGCCCGGCGCTCGACCTCTCCGTAGAGCTGTGCGTTTTCGATCACCGCCGCGGCGCGCAGGGCGAGTTCCTCCGCGGTCCGCAGGTCGGACTCGTCGAACCGCCGGCCCGATTCGGCGTTCACGAACGTGATCGCACCGACCGTCTCGCTGCGGGCGGTGATCGGAACGCAGAGGAATGACCTGACCCCGAGCTGCCGTAGCAGCTGCTCGTGCGTCCCGTCGCGGGCTGCCGCGGTGAACGCGTCCGCCGGGATCTCGGACACGAGTTGCGCCTGGCCGGACCTGATCACCTCCGCCGCCCCGCGCTCGTTCGCGGGATCCGGTGGATAGCGCTGCTGAAGCTCTTGCGCGAAGAGCAGCTTTTCGGGATCGGAATGCTCGACTGTCAGCGTCGCGATCGTCGCGTCGGGCTCGACCAGATGCACGGCGCACCAGTCGGCAAAGCGCGGAATGGCCAGCTTGGCGACTTCCTGGAGCCCCGAGCGCCAGTCGAGGGAGACCGAGAGCTTTGCGCCGGCGTCGAGCAGGAACCGCTGCGATTCCTCGATTCGCTTGCGATCGTCGATGTCCGTTGCGGTTCCGATCCAGAAGTCGATCTCGCCGGTTTCGTCGCGGATCGGCACCGCGCGGCCGAGGTGCCAGCGGTACGTGCCGTCCACGGCGCGGAACCGGTATTCGACCTCGAACACGGTTCCGTCGGCGAGTGTCTGCTCACGGCGCGCGAGGACCGCGGGCAGATCCTCCGGGTGGGTGGCGCGCGACCAGGCCGTCGCGTCGACCTCGTTCCGGTTCATGCCCGTATATGAGAACCAGCGCTGGTTGTAGTACGTGGCGTTGCCGACATTGTCCGACGTCCACACGATCTGCGGCATCGCGTCTGCGAGTTGCCGATAACGCTCGGCGCTTGCGCGTCGAAGCTCCGCGAGTTCCTGCGCGGCGAGCTGCTCCGCCTGCTCGCGGATCTGTTGGTTCTTCTCCCACAATTCGATGAAGACGGCGACCTTCGCGCGCAGGATCTCCGGTTCGAAGGGCTTGAAGACGTAATCCACAGCGCCGACCTCGTAGCCGCGGAACACATTTCGATCCTCCTTGGAGAGCGCCGTCAAGAAGATGATCGGGATCGTGCTCGTGCGCTCACGCTGCTTGATCACCTCAGCGACCTCGAAACCGTCGAGGTCCGGCATCTGAACGTCGAGGAGGATCACGGCAAAATCGTCCCGGTTCAGCAGGCACCGCAGCGCCTCCGCACCCGAACGTGCGGTGACGAGCTCGTGGCCGAGCGGCTCGAGGATCGCCTGCAGCGCCAGCAGGTTCTGGGGACGGTCGTCGACGAGGAGCAGAGAAGGCATGGGAGCCACTACACCGACACTCTCGCAAGTCCACACAGGTCGACGAGCAGTGGCGCGATCTCCGCGACGGGAGTGACCAGGGCAGAAGGGGTCGCGCGCAACGCTGCTCGCGGCATCTCGTCGCGCTGCGCGGTCTCCGGATCCTGGACGATCGCCGTCCCTCCAAGCTCGACCAGACGGGCGAGACCCCGCGCTCCGTCGTCATTCGCGCCGGTGAGCACGACCCCCACGCAACGCTCGCGGTACGACTCGGCGGCCGACTCCAGGAGGACGTCGATCGACGGTCGCGCGAACAACACTGGCTCGTCGGTGGAGAGCGAAACAGCGCCGGGGTCGACCAGGAGGTGGTAATCGGGCGCAGCGATGTAGGCCGTTCCGGGCTGGATCTCGTCCTTGTCCGCTGCCTCGCGCACGTGCAGGCGCGTGACGGCTCCGAGCAGATCGCGAAATGCTGTCGGATGCGACTCTGGCGAACGGTGCTGGGCGATCATGACCGCGGCATTGAGCTCGGCAGGCAGATCGCGGAGGACCTCGCGCAGGACATCGAGCCCGCCCCACGACGCACCGATCGCGACCAGCCGATAGTCGCTCATCGCACCTTCCGATAGAGCTTCTCGGCGGCGTTGAGCTCCTCGTACGCGCTTTCGAGGCCGGTGAAGCGGATCGATTCCTTGTGGCCGAGCGCGAGGATCCCGAGATGCTCCAGGCTGTCGTAGAACAACTGGTGCACGCGCGTCTGGAGCGCCCGTTCGAAGTAGATCATCACGTTGCGGCAGAGGATCACGTTGAACGTGTTGAAAGACCGGTCTTGCACCAGGTTGTGCGGCGCCCAGACGACGTTTTCGGTGAGGGTGCGATCGAAGAGCGCGCCCTCGTACTTCGCGAGGTAGTACTCCGAGAACGAGCGCTTGCCGCCGGCGCGAATGTAGTTCTCGGTGTACTCCTTCATCTTCTCGAGCGGGAACACTCCTTGGCGCGCCTGCTCGAGCACCGTCTCGTTGATGTCCGTCGCGTAGATCCGCGTCCGGTGGTACAGCTCCTCTTCGTGCAAGAGGATCGAGAGCGAGTAGACCTCCTCGCCCGTTGAGCAGCCGGCGACCCAGATCCGCGTGAACGGATAGGTGCGCAGCACCGGAACGACCTGCTCGCGGAAGGCGGCGTAGAACGTCGGGTCACGGAACATCGCCGTAACGTTGATCGAGAGGTCGAGTAGCAGACGCTCCATCACGTTCGGGTCGTGCAAGACGCGCTCGAGCAGCCCGGTGATCGAGCCGACGTTTTCTCCTTGCACGCGGCGCCACACACGGCGCTTCAGCGACGCGGGTGCGTATTCGCGGAAGTCGAATCCGTACTGGCGGTAGACGCCTTCGAGAAGCAGCTGGAGCTCGAGTGTCTCGGTCTCCAGCCGCCCCCCGGGCGACGACGGCTGATGTTCTACCTGTACAGCCACACCCGCATCAGCGACAGCAGCTGGTCGGTGTCGACCGGCTTGGTGATGTAGTCGGATGCGCCGGAGGCGATCGACTTCTCGCGATCGCCCTTCATCGCCTTCGCCGTCAGCGAGATGATCGGCAGCTTGGCGAACTGCGGCAGCTCGCGGATGCGACGCATGGCCTCGTAGCCGTCGAGCTCCGGCATCATGATGTCCATCGGCACGAGGTCGATCTCCGGGTCTGCCTGCAAGCTCGCGATCGCCTCGTTGCCGTTCTCGGCGAACTGCACTTCCATGCCCTGGCGTTCCAGTACCGAGGCGAGCGCGAACACGTTGCGCACGTCGTCGTCGGCGATCAACACACGTTTGCCCTTGAACACCTCGTCGGACGAGTGCAGCTGCTCGAGGATGCGCCGCTTCTCGGTCGGGAGCTTGGACTCGATGCGGTGCAGGAAGAGCGCGGTCTCGTCGAGCAGGCGCTCCGGGGAGCGAACGTCCTTGACGATCACCGTTTCCGCGTACTTCTTCAGCCGGGTCTCCTCGCGCCGCGTCAGGTCGCGGCCCGTGTACACGATCACCGGCAGCCCGCGGAACCGCTCGTCCGTCTTGACCTTCTCGAGCAACGTGAAGCCGCTCATCTTCGGGAGCTTCAGGTCGAGCACCATGCAGTCGAAGACCTCCTCGGCATCGAGGAGCTCGAGCGCCTCCTCCGACGAGCCGACTGCGACGATTTCGACGTCGTCACCGCTGCCGATCAGCTCGATGATCGCGTTGCGCTGATCGCTGTCGTCGTCCACCACGAGCAGACGGCGCGTGTCGCGTTCGACGAACTCGAGGATCTTCGAATAGGTCGAGTCGAGCAGCTCGTGCTGGACAGGCTTCTCGAGAACTGCGACCGCGCCGGCACGCAGCGCTTCCTGCACGCCGCCGTTATCGACGCCGCCCGAGACGATGTGCACCGGGATGTGACGCGTCTCCGGGTGCCGCTTCAGCTGGTCGAGGACATCCCAGCCGCTGCGGTTCGGAAGCCGCATGTCGAGGATGATCGCGTCGGGCTTGTACTCGTGCGCGAGCGCAAGGCCCTCGTCGCCGCGGACGGCGACGATCCCCTTGAAACCGCGGTCCCGGGCCATCTCCAGTTCGGTCTTTGCGAAGTCCTCATCGTCCTCGACGATCAGCACCACCCGGTCGCCGTCGGCGATCTGCAGCCGGTCGTCCTCGACCGCCGGCTCGTGCGAGAGCAGCATCGAGAGATCGAAGTCCGGCTTGCTGCCGACCGCTGCCCGCTGGACGTCCGGCGTCTCGCCACTGTCCTCCCGCTCCGGCGCGACACCGGGGAGGAAGAGCGTGAAGCTCGAGCCCCGGCCCGGCTCCGAGGTAACGCGGATCTCGCCGCCGAGCAGGCGTGCGATCTCACGTGAGATCGACAGGCCGAGCCCCGTGCCGCCGTAGCGTCGCGACGTCGTGCCGTCTGCCTGCTGGAACGCCTCGAAGATCAGCCTCAGCTTGTCGACCGGGATCCCGATCCCGGTGTCCGACACCTGGAACTGGACGACGGTGTCGGCTGTCTTCAGCGTCTCCTCACCGAACCGCGTGCCCTCGGGCGCGGGAGCCACCGTGAGGGTGACCGAGCCCGATTCGGTGAACTTGAACGCGTTCGAGAGCAGGTTCTTCAGCACCTGCTGGAGCCGCTGCTCGTCGGTGATGATCGAGGCGGGCAGCCCCTGTTCGAGCGTCACACCGAACTCGAGCGACTTCTGGTCGGCGACGGGCCGGAACGTCCGCTCGACGAAGTCGGCGACACCGGCCGGCTCCACCTCCTGCGGGTTGACGTCCATCTTTCCGGCCTCGACTTTCGACAGGTCGAGGATGTCGTTGATCAGCTCGAGCAGATCCGAGCCCGCGTTGTAGATCGTCTTCGCGAACTCGACCTGTTTCTCGGTGAGGGTCTCCTCCTGGTTGTCGGAGAGGAGCTTCGCGAGGATGAGCAGCGAGTTGAGCGGCGTGCGCAACTCGTGGCTCATGTTCGCGAGGAACTCGCTCTTGTACTTCGACGACAGTGCGAGCTGTTCTGCCTTCTCCTCGAGCTCGGCGCGCGCCGACTCGACCTCGGTGTTCTTCTGCTCGATGCGGGCGTTCTGCTCGGCGAGCAGTGACGCCTTCTCCTCGAGCTCTTCGTTCGTCTGCTGCAGCTCTTCCTGCTGCTGCTGGAGCAGCTCCTCGGAGGCCTTCAGCGAACGCGCCTGCTCCTCGAGCTCCTGGTTGGTGCGTTCGAGCTCGTCGCGCTGCGACTGCAGCTCTTCGGACTGGCTCTGCAGCTCGAGCGTCAGGCCCTGCGACTGCTGCAGCAGCTCTTCGGTCCGCATGGTCGCGACGATCGTGTTGAGCACGACGCCGATCGTCTCCGAGAGCTGCTCGAGGAACGTCAGGTGCGCGTTGGAGTAAGGGACGAAGGACGCCATCTCGATCACCGCCATCACGTGGTCCTCGAACAGGACAGGGAGGACGACGATGTTCACCGGCGCGGACTCCCCGAGCCCGGAGCCAATCGTGATGTAGTCCTCGGGCGCCTGCGTGATCAGGATCGACTTGCGCTCGAGGGCAGCCTGGCCAACGAGCCCTTCGCCGAGACCGAACGCGTTCGCGATGCCCTTGCGCCGCTTGTACGCGTAGCTCGACACGAGCCGCAGCTGCGGCTCCGCGTCGGCCTCTGCCTCGGCCATGAAGAACGCGCCTTGTTGCGCGCCGACGAGCGGCGTCAGCTCGTTCATGATCAGGCGGCTGACCTGCTTCAGGTCGCGCTGGCCCTGCAACATGCCGCTGAAGCGCGCCATGTTCGTGTTGAGCCAGTCTTGCTGCGCGTTCACCTCGGTGGTCACGCGCAGGTTGGTGATCATCTGATTGATGTTGTCGCGGAGCGCCTCGACCTCGCCGCGGGCATCCACGTTGATCTCGCGGGTCAGGTCGCCGTTCGTCACCGCCGTGGTCACTTCCGCGATTGCGCGGAGC
>JBKJQL010000058.1:0-18846 GCA_046594035.1 Gaiellaceae bacterium | reverse complement strand
CCTACCGGTACGAGCTGTACATCGACCCGTTCGTCTGGTCGGAGATCGACGAGGACGTCGACCAGGTCGTCTTCCACTCGCACCCCGAAACGGAACCGCGCCCGTCACGGACGGACCGGGAACTGGCCGGCCTCTGGTCGGGCCAGCCGTTCCTGATCTACGGCGTGAAGCTCGACGACCTGCGCGCGTGGCGGATCGCCCGCGACGACGTCGAAGAGATCGCCCTGACTACGTAACGCTGAACGCGCCCTTCATGAACGCCACGTGGGGGTCGCACACGTAGGTGTACTTGCCCTTCTTCAGCGTCACCTTCCACGTGAAGGTTCCCTTGGCGCCAACCGACGTCTTCTTGTTGAGGCCGGGGCCCGCGAGGTGGAAGTTGTGGATACCGGACTTGTCGGCGATCGTGATCACGTACGCGCCGGCGGGCAGCTTGGAGACCTTCTTCCCGCCCTTGGTCAACGTGATCGTGAAGCCAGGACCGACTGTGCCAACGAGCTTGCCGGCTGTGGACTTGGCGTCTGCGCTTGGCACGACGAGCGCAGCAGCGATTACCGCAAGTGCAACGAGCTTCATGTGATCACTCCTCGGAAGGTTCGATGTTCCTGGCGATAGACACGGTACGCTCGAATACGTGGATCTTACGTCAGTGGTTTCACCCGACTCGATCGTCGAGCCTCAGGGCCGCTATCTCGCGGATCTGATGGGCCGCGGCGTGCAAGGGACGGCCGACGCCGTCGTGCTGCCGTCGTCCGTCGAAGAGGTCGCGGCGGTCATGCGCTGGTGCTACGACAACAACGTCCCCCTGACCGCTCGCGGGGGCGGCACGGGGCTTGCGGGCGGCGCGATCCCGGTGCAGGGCGGCGTGGTGATCGGCTTCGAGCGGATGAACAAGATCCGGCAGTTCGACCCCTTGCTCTGGCGCATGCATGTCGAGGCAGGCGTCACGACCGGGGACCTGCAGCGGCTCGCACGCGAGAGCGGGCTTCGCTTCCCGCCCGATCCGGGCGCCGCGGAGATCTCCCAGATCGGCGGCAACATCGCCTGCAACGCCGGCGGCCCGCATGCCTTCAAATATGGGGTGACCGGCAACTGGGTGACCGGCCTCGAGGTCGTGATCCCGCCGGGCGAGATCGTCCGCATCGGCGGACCACTGCGGAAGGACGTCGCGGGCTACGACCTGAAGAACCTGCTCGTCGGTTCCGAGGGGACGCTCGGCCTGGTCACGGCGGCCTGGCTGAAGCTCATCCCCGCGCCTGAGCTCGAGCTGCCGGTGATTGGCCTCTACCGCGATGCCGAAGCAGGCATCAGCGCGATCGAGCGCGTGCTCGGCTCGGGCATCGTTCCGGCCGCGATCGAGTACCTCGACGGCGCCACGCTCCAGTTCTCCGGCGACGCCTATCCGTTCGGGATCCCGGACGACGCGGCGTTCATGGTGATCACCGAAGCCGACGGCTCGAACGCCGAGGCGCGCCGTGTCGCCGACGAACTGCAAGAAGCGCTCGCGGAGGATGCGGTCGTCGTCCACTCCCCGGTCGATCCGACCGAGGTGATGGAGCTCTGGCGCTGGCGGAGCGGTGCGGCGTTCGCGATCCTCGCGCAGCGAGGCGGCGCCTACAGCGAAGACATTGCCGTTCCCCTCGACCGCTTGCGCGACGTCGCGCGCGAGACGCTCGAGATCGCCGAGCACCACAACGTCACCGGGCTGTCGTTCGGCCACGCCGGCGACGGAAACATCCATTCGACGTTCCTCTTCTCACCCGACGACCTCGACGAGGAGCAGCGCGCCGACGACGCGTGCCACGAGCTCTTCCAGCTCGCGTTGCGGCTCGGCGGCACGATCAGCGGCGAGCACGGTGTCGGCTGGCTCAAGCGTGGCCAGCTCCAGCACCAGCTCGGCCCGGCAGGCTTCGACCTGCACAACCGGATCAAGCAGACCTTCGACCCGAAGAACCTGCTGAACCCCGGCAAGAAGAGGTAGCGGTGCGCGAGTCGTTCGGCGCTCTGCGCGAGCGGCAGTTCCGGCTGCTCTTCACCGGTCAGATCGTCTCGCTGTTCGGCGACGCCGTCACAGGCGTCGCCCTCGCATTCGCGGTGCTCGACCTGACGAACTCCGCGACCGATCTTGGTTACGTGTTCGCTGCGAGGACGATCCCGCTTGTGGGGTTCTTGCTCGTCGGAGGCGTCTTTGCCGACCGGCTGCCGCGTCGCGCAGTGATGCTGGTCGCGGACGTCGTGCGCTTCGGAGCACAAGCGGGGGTCGCGCTGCTCGTGCTGACCCACAACGCGCACATCTGGCAGATCGTCGTGCTCCAGGCGGTGTCGGGCACCGCGAGCGCGTTCTTCAATCCAGCATCGACCGGGCTGACCCCCTTGACGGTCAGCCCCGAGCGCCTGCAGCAGGCGAACGCGCTGCGCGGTCTGTCGATGGCCTCGACCGGGATCATCGGCTCGGCGGTCTCCGGGGTGCTCGTCGTCGGCGTGGGCGCCGGGTGGGCGCTAGCGATCGACGCGGCGACCTTCGCCGTGAGCGCTTCCTTCCTCGCCCAGTTGCAGCTCCCGCCTCACGTCAAACTCGCGGCGCAGTCGTTCCTCGCGGACCTGCGCGAAGGCTGGCGCGAGTTCGCATCTCGCACGTGGGTGTGGGTGATCGTGCTCTCCGCATCGATCGGGAACATGCTGAGCTCGGTCTTCGTCGTGCTCGGCGCCCTGATCTCGAAGACGTCACTCGGCGGCCCGGGCGCGTGGGCGGCGATACTCACGGCGCTCGGCGTCGGCTCGCTGCTCGGCGGCTTCGTCTCGCTCCGCGTTCGCGTCCGCCACCCTCTGTTCTTCGGCTCGAGCCTGCTTGGGCTCCTCGCCCTTCCCACCGCGCTGCTCGCGCTGCATGCGCCCGTCGCCGGGGTCGCTGCCGGCGCGCTGCTCGCGGGCGGCGGCAACATGATCTTCAACGCCCTCTGGGAGACGGCGCTGCAGCAGCACATCCCGCCCGCAGCGCTCTCCCGGGTCAGCGCGTACGACTGGTTCGGGTCGCTGGCGTTCCAGCCCCTGGGGCTCGTGATCGCCGGCCCGGCCGCCGTCGCGATCGGCACTAGCACGACGCTCTGGGTCGCCACCGCGGGCATCCTCGGGATGGCGCTGCTCGCGATCGCGACGCCCAGTGTGCGTCGTCTCGAAGCGGCCTGAGCGCTAGAGGCCGGCCGAGCGCAGAAGCGCGTCCAGCGTCTCCGCCTGGCCGCGCATCTCTTCTCGGCCGAGGAGCACGTCGCGCTCGCCGCGGATCGCCGCACACACGTCGTCCAGTTCGAAGCGGTAGTGGTTGCCCGCATCCACGAGATGCTCCTCGCCATTCATGACGACCACACCAGGCGGATCGACGAACGGACTCGGCACGCGCAGGATCCCCTCGGTGCCGATCACTTCGAGCTCGTTGGTGAAAGCCGACCTGAGCCCGCACTGGAACGTTGTGACGACGTCGCCGAAGCGCAGCGTTCCCGCGAACTGCGTGTCAACCCCGCCGCGACCGAGCCGCGCCTCACCATGCACCCGGTCCGGCTCCCCCAGAAGCAAGCGCGCCGCACTGACGCAGTAGCAGCCGACATCGAGCAACACGCCACCGCCGAGCTTCGGCACCCACCTCGGGTCGTCCTCGTGCGTCAACATTGCCGTGAACGTCACGTGGACGCCGAGCACCGCCCCCACCTTCGGCAAAAGCTCGAGCATCAGCTTCGTCTGCGGTGAGTGGCGCCACATAAACGCCTCCTCGAGCATGAGCCCGCGCCGCGCCGCTTCGTCCCACGCCTCGTCCGCCTGCTCCGGGATCCGCGTATATGGCTTCTCGACGAGCACATGCTTGCCCGCGCCGAGCGCGCGCATCGTCCAATCGTGGTGAAGCGCGTTCGGCAGCGCGATGTAGACCGCGTCGACGCCGTCGTCCGCGAGCAAGTCCTCGTACGAGCCGTGAGCGCGCTCGATCCCGTGCTCCTGCGCGTACGCCTGGGCCTTCGAGGCCTCGCGCGAACCGACCGCCACGATCTCGAACGGAGCATCCGCCGCACGAGCCCCGAGGATCGCGCCGTTGATGGAAGCCGTCGAAAGCAAGCCGAACCTGACCACGCCGCCAACGTACACTCGCCCGCATGGATGACGCCCTTCGCCGCCGCGCTCGCGATGGGCTCGTGTCCGGCGCCGAGCGCGCCGGAGCACGCGCGCACTTCCGCGCCATGGGCATCGACCCCAACCGTCTCGGCGGGCCGATCGTCGGCATCGCCTCGACCTGGACCGGGACGATGCCGTGCAACCTGAACCACCTCGCGCTGGCGGATCGCGTGGCTCGCGGCGTGACCGCGGCCGGCGGCGTGCCGCTGGGCTTCAACACGATCGCCGTCTCCGACAACCAGTCACAGGCGACACCGGGCATGCGCGCGTCGCTGATCTCGCGCGAGGTGATCGCCGACTCGATCGAGTTGATGGTGCACGCGCACGATTTCGACGCACTCGTCTGCATCGTCGGCTGCGACAAGACCGCACCCGCCGCGCTGATGGCGCTCGCGCGCGTCGACAAGCCGGCCGTCGTCCTCTACAGCGGACCGATGCGCGCCGGCCATCTGCGCGGACGCGAGGTGACGATCCAGGACGTCTGGGAGGCCGTCGGCGCGGAGGAACGCGGCCTGATCCCCCGTGACGAACTGGACGAGCTCGAGCGCGTCGCGTGCCCCGGTCCGGGCACGTGCGCGGGCCACTTCACAGCGAACACGATGGCCGTCGCGCTCGACTGCCTCGGCATCACCATCCTTGGCGACGGGCTGATCCCGGCCGACGAAACGGAAGCGAAGGGCGAGGCTGCGGAGCGCGCGGGCACGCGCGCAGTCGAGCTGACTGCGACGGCGCGCACGTTTCTCGACAAGCGGGCCTTGCTGAACGCGATGGTCGGCATCGCCGCGAGCGGCGGGTCGACGAACGGCATCCTGCACCTGCTCGCAATCGCACACGAGGCCGGAGTGCCCCTCACCCTCGACGAGCTCGCGGAAGTCGGCGAGCGCACTCCGGTGATCGCAAGCCTCGCGCCCGGCGGACGACACATGGCAGAGGACCTGCATCGCGCCGGCGGCACGCCCGTGCTGATCCGGGAGCTCGCGCGCGGCGGGCACCTCGACGGAACCGCGCCCACCGTCGCAGGCTCGACGCTCGAGACCTCGACGCGTGATGCAGCAGCGCCCGACGGCGAGGTGCTCTTCACACTCGACGCGCCCTACAAGGTGTCAGGCTCCCTACACGCCCTGCGCGGGAACCTCGCTCCCGACGGGAGCCTGGTCAAGCTCGCGACCACCCGTCGCTTCCAGCAGGGGCCTGCGCGCGTGTTCGACAGTGAGGAATCCTGCACCGACGCCGTGCGCTCCGGGGTGGTGCTCGAAGGCGATGTGCTCGTCGTTCGCTACGAAGGCCCGGCCGGCGGGCCTGGGATGCGGGAGATGCTGAGTGTCACGTCGTCCGTCGTCGGCGCCGGGCTCGGCGAATCGGTGGCGCTCGTCACGGACGGTCGCTTCTCGGGTGCCACGCGCGGCTTGATGGTCGGCCATGTCTCGCCGGAGGCGGCGCGCGGCGGCCCGCTCGCGGTCGTGCGCGACGGCGACACGATCACGATCGACGTGGACACGAACACGCTCAGCATCGACCTGACCGACGAGGAGATCGCGCAGCGGCTCACCCAGTGGGAGCTTCCCCCTCTCCCCTACGTCGGCAGCGTCTTCGCGCGCTATCGCGCACTTGTGGGATCGGCGTCCGAAGGCGCGGTGCTTCTACCATGGGCGCAATGACCTTCGACGGGAAGCGCGCCCTCGTGACGGGGGCCGGCTCCGGGATCGGCGCTGCGATTGCCCGCCGGCTGGCCGACCAGGGAGCAGAGGTGATCGTGGCCGATCTCTCACCGGAGGCGGTCGCAGCAGAACTGGGCGCGCAGGCGGTCGTGCTCGACGTGCGGGACGAGCAGCAGGTTTCCGCGGCCATGAAGGACCTCGACGTCCTCGTCAACGGCGCCGGGATCGGTTCGACGACGAATGCGCCGGAGACGCCGCTCGAGGTGTGGGAGAACGTGATGGCCGTGAACGCGCGCGGCACGTTCCTCTGCTGCAAGCACGCGATCCCTGGGATGGTCGCGCGCGGCGGTGGGTCGATCGTGAACATCGCGTCGGTCGCAGGGCTGATCGGCCTACGCAACCGCGCGGCGTACAGCGCCTCCAAGGGCGCCGTCATCTCATTGACGCGCGCACTGGCGGTCGACCACGTCGCAGACGGCATCCGCGTCAACGCCGTCGCGCCGGGCACCGTCGACTCTCCGTGGGTGCGTCGCCTCATCGAAGAGGCCGGCGAGTCGCTGGACGCGCTGCGCGCGCGGCAGCCGCTGGGCCGCCTCGGGACGCCCGAAGAGATCGCCGAGGCTGTCACCTACCTGGCGGCCGCCGAGTTCGTCACCGGCAGCGTGATGGTGATCGACGGCGGCCTGACGGCGGCCTGATGCAGGCGCTCGTCACCGAGCCCGACGTCCCGCACTCGACGCGAGTCGAAGAGGTCCCCGAGCCCGGGGGCGAGGGCGACGGCGTGCTGTTGCGCGTCCTCGAGGTCGGTGTCTGCGGCACCGACCGTGAGATCTCCGAGGGGCTGTTCGGCGTGCCTGCGGAAGGGAAGTCGCTCGTGCTCGGGCACGAGTCGCTCGCGATCGTCGAGCGCGATGGCCGCGGCTTCAGCAAGGGCGACCTGGTCACGGCGACGGTGCGGCGCTCGTGCCACCACTGCCTGCCCTGCGACGAAGGCGCGCCGGACTCGTGCTTGACCGGCGACTACTCCGAGCGCGGCATCACGCGCCTCGACGGATTTGCACGCGAGCTCCTGCTCGAGGACCCCGCGCAGTTGATCCCGATCCCGTCCGACCTTGGACGCCTCGGCGTCCTCGCGGAGCCGACATCGGTCTGCGAGCGAGCGATCCGCCACTCACTGGCGATCGGGGGTCGCCAGCCATGGCAACTCGAACGCGCGCTCGTGGTTGGCTCAGGCGCGATCGGAACGATCTCGACGTACCTCCTGCGACTGGCAGGCATCGACGTCTGGACGGCGTCACTCGAGCCGAGCAGCGACCTCGTCACCGCCTCGGGCGCGCACTACGTCTCGACGACGGAGACATCCCTCGCAGAGTTGCGCAAGGAGACCGGCGGGTTCGACCTTGTGATCTCGACGGTGCCGGACGCACAACTGATGGCCGACTCGCTCGGGATCCTGCGTCGCAGCGGCGTGGCGTGCCTCCTCGGCATCGACGGGCGCGAGCAGAAGGTCTCGATCGACGGCCCGGTGATCGGGCTTGACGCGGTGCTCGAGAACCGCGTGCTCTTCGGCAGCGTCAACGCGCACCACCAGGACTGGCTGGCGGCCGTCGAGTCGCTCGACCAAGTCCGCGAACGCTGGCCCGAAGAGCTGGAGTCGTTCGTCGGCCTCCGCGTCCCGCTCGATCGCTTCCAGGAGGCGTTCGACTACCGCGGCGGCGTCAAAGCCACGCTCGTGCTTGGTGTCTGACACCGTGGCGGTTCGTACCCGAACCGGCGCTTCGAACCGGTGTCAGACACCTTGCGCAGTTCGATACGCGTATCGCACTTCGAACTGGTGTCAGACACCAAGCGTGCGGTAGCTGAGCGTCTCCCGCTTGCCGGTCTCACCGGAGCGCACGATCGCGTCCGCGACTTCCGCGGCGCGGTAGCCGTCCTCGAACGTCGCACCGTAGGGCGCGATGTCCGTGTCCTCGGCGATCGCCTTCAGGACGTGGTGCAGCTCGTGCACGAAGGTGTCGCCCCAGCCGATGATGTGGCCGGGCGGCCACCAGTACTCCCAGAACGGATGGTTGGTCTCCGACACGAGCACCGTCTTGAAACCGCGCGCGCGGTCGCCGTCGGCGCGGAACACCTGTAGCTCGTTCAGGCGCTCCATGTCGAACGAGAGCGAGCCCTTCGAGCCGTTGATCTCCCACTGGAACGCGTTGCGGCGCCCGAGTGCCAGCCGCGTGCCCTCGATCGTCCCGACCGAGCCGTTGTCGAACTCGACCGCCGCCTCGAGCGCGTCGTCGACCTTGCGCCCTTCGACGAACGTCTTCACGAAGCCGGAGACCGTCTTGATCTCACCGTTCAGGAAGCGCGCGAGGTCGATCACGTGGGTGCCGATGTCGCCCATCGCGCCGGAGCCGGCTGCGTCAGGGTCGAAGCGCCAGGTGTCGAGCGACGGATCGTCTGCCCAGTCCTGGAGATACCGGCCGCGGAAATGGCGGATCTCCCCCAGTTCGCCCGCCTCGATCATCTCCCGCGCCAGGCGCACCGCCGGCACGAAACGGTAGTTGAACGCGCACAGGTGCTTGACGCCGGTCGCTGCGACCGCCTGCCAGATGTCGTAGCTCTCGTTCGCGTCGCGGCCGAGCGGTTTCTCGCAGATCACATGCTTGCCCGCCTGCGCTGCGGCGATCGTCGGTTCGGCGTGCAGCGAATTCGGGCCGCCGTTGTCGAACAGCCCGATCCGGTTGTCCGAGATCAGCTCGCGCCAGTCGCCCGTCGCGTACTCGTAGCCGTAGCGCTTCGCCGCCTCGCCGACCGCATCCGTGTCGCGTCCCGCGATGCCGACGAGCCGGGGCTCGAGCGGCGGCGGCCACATGATGTACGGGATCTTCTTGAACGCGTTCGAGTGGGCCTTTCCCATGAACGCGTAGCCCAGCATGCCGACACCGATCTCACCCATGGGGCGATACTACGGAAGTCCAATCCGACGAAGGAGCGCAAGTGCCCGACGCAGTCAAGTGGGGAATCATCTCGACGGCCGACATCAACCGGAAGGTGATCCCGGGTGCGCACGCGTCGTCCAAGGTCGACCTCGTCGGAGTCGCGAGTCGCGACCTTCAGCGCGCCCAGACGTACGCCGAGGAGTGGAAGATCCCGCGCGCGTACGGCTCGTACGAAGACCTGCTCGCCGACCCGGAGATCGAGGCGGTCTACATCTCCCTCCCGAACACCATGCACTGCGAGTGGTCGATCAAATCCGTCGAGGCCGGCAAGCACGTGCTGTGCGAGAAGCCGATGACGCGGCACACCAAAGAGGTCGAGGAAGCGTTCGACGCGGCGGACAAGGCCGGGCGACTGCTCAGCGAGGCCTTCATGTACCGCCATAACCCACAGACGAAGCGCGTCAAGCAACTCATCGAGGAGGGCGCGATCGGCGAGCTCCGCGTCGTCCGCTCGGTGTTCAGCTACGGGCTCTACGACGAGGACAACATCCGCCTGCGCACGGACGTAGAGGGCGGCGCCCTGATGGACGTCGGCTGTTACAACGTCAGCGGCTCGCGGCTCGTCGGCGGTGAGCCCGAGCGCGTGTTCGGCGAGGCCTGGTACGGCCCCTCGGGCACGGACTGGGTCTTCAACGGCACCCTGCGCTTCCCGGAGAACGTGATCGGCCTCTTCCACTGCGGCACCGCGCTGCCAGAGCAGGACGAGCTCGAGGTGATCGGCAGCGAAGGCTCGTTGTTCCTGGACGACCCGTGGCATTGCAACGTGCCGGTGATCGAGCTGCGCCGCGAGGACGGCGTGGAGCGCATCGAGATCGAGCAGGAGGACTCCTACCGGCTCGAGCTCGAGAACCTGAGCGACGCGATCCGCGGCGAAGGCGAGTTGCTGCTCGGACGCGAGGATGCAGTCGGCCAGGCGCGCACGCTCGAGGCGCTGCACGAGTCCGCCACGAACAGCAAGCCGGTCGAGCTCTAGACCGACAGCCCGGCCGCGGCGATCGCGCGACAGGCGAGCTGCTCGTCGACCTCGCCTGGGAGGCCGCTCACGCCGACGGCGCCGACCCGCGTCGCGCCGTCGAACGCCGCCACGCCGCCGAGGAAGAAGGTGAAGTACGGGTCGAAGCTCGCGCGCTCGACCGGGTCGTCCTTCACCTTCTCGGCGAGCTCGCGCGTCGAGCGCGCATCGCTGCGCGCAGCCGTGTAGGCCTTCCGCTGGGCGTTCAGGCGCGTGTCGGGCGCCGCGCCGTCCATCGTCGCTGCAGCGACCAGCTCTCCGTGGTCGTCGGCGACGTAGACCGACACCGCCCCGGAGGCCTCCGAGACGACGTAGTCGACGATTGCGCGGGCGTGTTCGAGCTGCATGAGCCGATTCTGCCCGACTCGTCAAGGGCACGGTTCGCCACTACGATGACCGGGCGATGAGTGCGCCTGCTGCACCGGCCCCGGCAGGCCGCACGCTCACGATCCGCGGCACGCCGTATCCGGTCTTGCTGCCGAAGGCGGGCGACCCGCGGCTGCACCTCGCCGTCGTGATCACGACGCTCCAGGTGCTCGGCCAGACGGTCTTCCAGTTCCGTGTCTCGATCGCCCAGATCCTCATCTCGGTGCTGACCTGCGCCGTGCTCGAGATCGCCATCACCGTCCGCAAGCAACACGTCCTGATGTGGCCGGCGAGCGCCCTGCTGACGGGGAACGGCGTCGCATTCATCCTGCGCGTCCCGGGGACGCGGCACGGTGACTGGTGGAGCACGAAGGGCTGGTGGATCTTCATGGTCACCGCCGCCGTCTCGCTCCTGTCGAAGTACGCGATCAAGTGGCGCGGGGCTCACGTCTTCAATCCGTCGAACATCGGGCTCGTGCTCTGCTTCCTGCTGCTCGGGCGCGACCGCGCGGAGCCGCTCGACTTCTGGTGGGGCCCGGTTTCGGCGTGGCTGTTGTTCGCGTTCGCGGTGATCGTCGCCGGCGGACTGTTGATCCTCTCGCGCCTGAAGCTGCTGTGGATCGCGGTCGGTTTCTGGCTCTCGTTCGCTGCGGGGATCGCCGTGCTCGCCGCGACCGGGCACGCGATGGTCGCGCGCTGGCATCTCGGCCCGATCACCGGCCCGTACTTCTGGTGGTCGCTCCTCACCTCGCCCGAGGTGCTCGTCTTCCTCTTCTTCATGCTCACCGACCCGAAGACCTCGCCGCGCGCGCCACGCGACCGCATCGGCTTCGCGGTCAGTGTCGGCCTGCTGGCTGCGCTCCTGATCGCGCCGCTGCAGACCGAATGGGCAACGAAGGTCGCGCTGCTCGCCGCGCTGACGATCGTCTCCGCGGCGCGTCCGCTGCTCGCCTATCTCCCGCTCGCACGCGTGCGGGTCACAGGGGCTCGTCTCGCGATCACGGCGGCCGCGGCGGTGGCGACCTATGCGTTCAGCCTTGTTGCCGCAAGCGGGCCCGCGACCTCTGCAGCCGCGTCCGGCCCGATCTCCACCAAAGGGCTGCCGACGATCACGATCCTCCCGTCGAAGGGCGTTGAGACGCAGTTGAACATGCACACCGCGCGCTGGATCGCACGGGACCTCGTCAACCGATTGCCCGCCGGCGAAGCGAGCGGGCAGACCATGCGCGTGTGGCTCGAGCCAGGCGAGGGCCAAGGCCCACCGACGGCGGTGGCAATGCTGGCGAGCGCGCGCTTCAGGCTCAGCCAGGCCGGCGCACACTGGGTGCTCGGCACGAACGCGCTCGCGAACGTCGCAGCGCCGACGGTCTCGGGCCGCGCGCTGCCCGGCTACGGCCTGGTGAACGTCGCGCACGAAGTCGGCCTCGACTTCCGCCAGGGCTCGTTCCGCTACGGCGTGTCGAACGACCCGGCCGCGATGATGGGCGCCGGCCTCTGCTGGCTCGACTACAACGGCGACGGCTGGCTCGACCTGTTCGTCGTCAACTCCTACGCCGACGCCAACCTGCCCGCGTGGAACGACCACGGCGGCCTCCCGCGAAGCGCGCTCTTCCGGAACGACCACGGCCACTTCGTGAACGTCACCGCGAGCTCGGGCGCAGGTGTGCAGGTGCGCGGCGAAGGTTGCGTCGCCGCCGACCTCAATAACGACGGTCGCATCGATCTCTACGTCACGACGGCCTCGAGTGATGTGCTGCTCTGGAACAACGGGAACGGCACCTTCACCGAAGGCGCTCGCAAGGCGGGCGTCGTCTCGTTCGGCTGGCATTCCGGCGCCACGGTCGCGGACGTGAACGGCGACGGGAAGCTCGACCTGTTCGTTGCGGGCTACACCGACATGCAGCACCCGATCGCCGGGTCGGTCGAGGGGTTCCCCTCGAACACCGAGGGCGTGCGCGACCTGCTGTTCCTCAACGAGGGCGGCAAGCACTTCCGTGAGGTGGGCGTGGAGGTCGGCCTCGACCGCGCGCCGTTCGACCACAGCCTGGGGGCCGTCTTCACCGACCTGAACCACGACGGGCGCGTCGACCTCTACGTCGCGAACGACGAGGATCCGAACCGGCTCTACATCAACGTCGCGGACGGCCCGCTCGGCTTCCGGTTCGTCGACGAGGCGAGGCAGTGGAAGGTCGCCGACGCGAACGCCGGAATGGGGATCGCCGAGTCCGACTACAACCGCGACGGCCTGCAGGACCTGTTCGTCAGCAACTCGCGCAACCAGACGCACGCTGTCTACAGCGGCGCCGGCAAGGCGTTCGCCGACACCCGTGCGGCGTTCACGCCCGTGATCGGCAGCCGCAGCGGCTGGGGCGACTCCTGGGTCGACCTGAACAACGACGGCAAGCTCGACCTCGTCCTGACGAGCGGCGCGATTCCGGTCACGAACCTCGCGAAGGACGCCGGCCCGGTGCAGGTTCTCGCCCAGCACGACAACGGGAGATTCGCCGCGGCGAACCTCGTCGCATCGCTCCGCACGAACGGTCGTGGTCTCGCTGCCGCCGACTTCGACAACGACGGCCGCGTCGACATCGCGATCAACTCGATCGGCGGGCCGCTGATCCTGCTGCACAACACGAGCCGTCCTGCCCACTGGCTCGACGTGCAGGTGGAGCCGTTCTCACCCGGCGCCGTCGTCACGCTCCTCGCGCGCGACGGGCGCCAGGTGCGCGAGATCCATGCCGGCTCGAGCTACCTCTCCTCCGAGGACCCGCGCGTACATTTCGGGCTCGGCACGCAAACAGCCGTGGAGGAGCTGATCGTGCGCTACCCGGACGGGACCGTGAAGACGACCCGTGACGTGGGCGCCGTCGACCGCGTCGTGACCATCTACCGCTTGCGGACGGCTTTGCGGAAGACCGCTTCGTACAGGTCGAGGCCTTCGCGGTAGAGGCGTGACTCCGGGCCTGCGGCGATGCCGACGCGCTCCGGGATGACGCCCCACACCGGGACGTTCTCCGCCTTCCACCAGGCGATCGTCTCTTCGAGGTCGTTCGTGCCGAGGCGTGCGGCGGCGATCAGGACACCGCGGGGCGTCTTCGCGGGGATCATCCCGAGCGTCACCGCGACGCGCGGGAACTCGACCCCGCCGGCCCTTGTCGGGATGATCACGGCGTCGGCGGCGTTGATCGCAGCCTGAACGAGCCGCTCGTCGCCCGGAGGCGTGTCGACGAATGCGATGCCGTCGTGCTTGCCCATCGTGCGGACGAGCATCCGCTCGGACGGGGCTTCCAGGACCTCCACGCCCTCGATCGGCCGCTCCTCGAGCCACTCGGCCGAGGAGGCCTGCCGGTCGGCGTCGATCAGCAAAACCGGGTCGTAGCCCTTCTCGACGGCGATCTGCGCGAGATAGATGGCGGTGGTGGTCTTGCCCACCCCGCCCTTGAGGTTCGTGACTACGAGATTCATCGGCGCCAGTGTAGAGGGCGCCTAGCGCCCGGTCTTCGCCTGCCGCCGGCGGGCGATCGTGTCGAGCGTCACGGCGAAGAGCAGGATGCAGCCGGTCGTGATGAAGATCACGCCGTTCGAGAACCCGAAGATGTAGAGGCCGTTCGCGATCGTCGAGATCACCGCAGCGCCGAGAATCGCGCTGCGCACCTCGCCGCGCCCGCCGAAGAGGCTCGTTCCGCCGATCACCGCCGCCGAGATCGCGTCGAGCAGCAGGGTGCCGCCGCCCTGGTCAGGCGCGACGGAGCTCAGGCGCGCGGCGAGCATGACGCCGCCGAAGCCGGCCATGCCGCCGGAGATCATGAAGACGAGGATCCGGATGCGCGCGACGTTGATGCCGGCCCTGCGCGCTGCCTCCGGATTGCCGCCGACGGCGTAGACGTGCCCGCCGAACGTCGTCCGCTTGGAGACGTACGTCCAGAGCACGAGGAAGAGCACGATCAGCAGGCCCGCGAAGGGCAGGCCCCGGTCGTGGTTCGAGACCCCGATCACGAGGAACGCGAGCGCCGGCACGCCGAGCAGCTTGATCCCGACGAGGGCCGGGTTACGGATCGCGACGCTGTGTCGGCGCTGGTTCAGCACACCCAGGACCACGCCACCGACGTAAACGGCGCTGATCATCGCCGCTAAGAACCACCCGAAGTTCTTCGAGAAGAAGTACTGGGACATGTAGTTGATCCACTTGTTCTGGATGATGATCGGGCCGCCCGAGCCAACCGTCACCTGGACCGCACCCTGCCAGGCGAGCAAGCCTGCGAGCGTGACGACGAAAGCCGGTACGCCGATGATCGCGACGAACGAGCCCTGGAACGCGCCGATCAGCATCGCGACGAGCACCGCGCCGACGATCGGCCAGATGCCAGGCAACACGTGGCCGCTGTCCGGCAGCTGGAGCTGCGCCGCCACGACGCCCGCGACGGCGCTCAGGTAGGCGATCGACAGGTCGATCTCGCCGATCAGCAGGATGAAGACGACGCCGTAGGCGAGCAGGGTGATGCCCGCCATCTGCGTGATGATGTTGTTGAAGTTGACGGCGGTGAAGAAGTTCTGCGCCGTCAGGCTGAAGACGAGCACGATCAGCGCCAGCCCGACGATCACCGGGAAGCTGCCGAGGTTTCCGCCCTTGATGTTCTCCCAGACCCGCGTGCCGAGGCTCTCGTCGCGCTCGGGCATCGAGCTGACGGCGGTCGGAGCCGCGACGTCGGGCGCCGAGTTGCTCATACTGTGGCTCCTGTCGCGGGAATGCCGGCGACCTTGGTCGGCGTGCCGGCGGTGATCGCCTGGACGACCTCCTGCTGCGTCGTCTTGTCGCGCTCGAAGATCCCGACATTGCGGCCGAGCCGCAGGACGGTGATGCGGTTTGCCGCTTCGAAGATGTCGTGGAGGTTGTGGGAGATCAGGACGACGGCGAGCCCCTGCTCGGCCAGGCGCTTCACGAGGTTCAGCACCTGCTCTGTCTGTGCGACACCGAGAGCGGCCGTGGGCTCGTCGTGCATCACGAGCTTGGAGTTCCACATCACGGCGCGCGCGACGGCGACCGACTGGCGCTGGCCGCCGGAGAGGGTCGCGACCGGCTGCCGGATCGAGCGGATCGTCGTCACGGCGAGTGACTTGAGCGTGTCGGCGGTCTTCTGCTCCATCACGGGCTCCTTGAGCCGGTGGAACGAGTCGTGGGCCTCGCGGCCCAGGAACATGTTCTGGACGACATCGAGGTTGTCGCAGAGCGCGAGATCCTGATAGACGACCTCGATCCCGAGCCGAGCGGCCTCCTTCGGCCCTGTGATGTGAACGGGCTGGCCCTCGAAGAACACTTCGCCCGCGTCGATCGCATGGATCCCGGCGATGCACTTGATCAGCGTCGACTTTCCGGCGCCGTTGTCGCCGACGAGCGACATGACCTCGCCCGGGCGCACTTCGAAATCGACGTCGGTCAGCGCCTGAACGGAGCCGAACGCCTTCGAGATGCCACGCAGTTCGAGTGTCGGTGTATCGCTCATTCGCTGGGCCGTTCCTACCACAGACGAAGAACCGGGGGCGCCCCGAAGGGCGCCCCCGTCGCATTCTTCTTCGACCTGCTAGCAGTACTTCTTGTAGGTGCCGTTGCAGATGTCGGACTTCTTCATGAAGCCAGACGTGTAGAGCACCCTCCAGTTCGCCTTCGTGATCGAGACCGGCGGGATGATGAAGGCGGCTTCACGCTTGCTGCCGTTCTTCACCGTGCCGGTCGTCGTCAGCTTCGAGCCCTTGAGGAGCTGCACTGCCGACTTCGCGGCGGCCTTGGCGAGGACACGCGTGTCCTTCCAGACCGTCATGGACTGCCAACCGGAGATGATGTTCTGGACACCCTGCGGCGTCGCGTCCTGACCGCTGAGCGGGATCGGCTTCAGGCCGTGAGCCTTCAGCGCGACGACGACGGAGTTCGCGAGGCCGTCGTTGGCCGCTGCGACTGCGTCGATCTTGTTCCCGGTCTTGACGAGCATCTGCTCGAAGATCGTGCCGGCCTTCTGGTTGTCCCAGCCGGGCACGAACTGGTCGGGGCCCTTCTTGAACGTGCCGTTCTTGTAGAGCGGCTTCAGGATCGAGTCGTAGCCGCCCTTGAACAGGAACGCGTTCGGGTCGGTGCTGCCGCCGTTCAGTTCGGCGACGACCGGGTGCTGCGAGTACTTCCCGTTCTGCCGCAGACCCTTGACGACTCCCTTGCCCTGGAGCACGCCGACTGCGCCACCGTCGAAGGAGACGTAGATCGAGGCGACGCCGCCCGGCACCTGCCGGTCGTAGTCGATCGACGGAATGCCCTTGGCCTTGGCCGACTTCTCGATCGCTGAGGCGGAGCCTGCGTCGAGCATGACGACGATCAGGACCTTCGCGCCGTTACCGAGGCACTGGTCGGCCTGCGTCTTCTGCTTCTGCGGGTCGTTGTCGGCGTTGGTGATCTGGTACGACACGCCGGCCTTCTTGAATGCGGCGACGAGCGCGGGCTTGTCGAACTTCACCCAACGGATCGACGATGCCGTGTCCGGCAGCAGCACACAGACGTCGCCGCCCGCTGCCTTCTTGCTCGAACTCGCGGTGGCGACCGTAACGGCCATTGCCGCGAGCACGACGACGGCCGCAACGATCAGCAGCGTCGACGTCCGAAAAACTTTCTTCACGTGATTCCTCCTGACAGGGGACAGCTTGACGCGCGGAGGTAGGCCCGCTCGTCGAGCGATCCACCTTCACTACGTGAAACTCTCCCAAAACACCGCTCCAGTCAAGGGGCACCGGCCGATTCAGCTATCAAAACGAAAGGGAAGACATGAGCCTCGAAGGCAAGACTGCAGTGATCACCGGCGCGAGCCGCGGGATCGGGGCCGCCGTCGCACGGATGCTCCACGAACGGGGCGTCAACCTGGGCCTTGCGTCCCGCAGCGGAGACGATCTGGGGCTCGAAGGGGCCGTCGCACAGGAGTGCGACGTACGCGACCTCGACAGCCTGACGAGCATCTGCGAGGCGACCGCCGAACGCTTTGGCGGGATCGACATCGTGATCCCGAATGCCGGCGTCGGCGCCTATGGGCCTTTCATGGAGCTCTCGCGGGAGCACCTCGACGAGATGCTCGATGTGAACCTGAAAGGAACCATCTACGCCGTCAAGGCCGCTCTGCCGCACATGCTGGGCCGCGAAGGCGATGTCGTCACGCTCGCCTCGGAAGCCGGCCGCAGAGGCCTTCCGGGCGAAGCGGTGTACTGCGCGTCCAAGTTCGGCCAGGTCGGCTTCACGCGGGCGCTGGACGGCGAGCTCCGCGAGCACGGCATCCGCTGCACGAACGTGTGCCCAGGGGGTGTCGCAACCGACTTCGCGCTCGAGCCCGGCCGAGGACGGACGAAGGACGTGCTCCCGGGGATGATGACCCCCGGGGACGTCGCAGAGGTCGTGATCTTCGTGCTCGAGCGCCCGCGCCACCTGCGCATCCTCGAGACCGCCTTCCGGCCGATGAGCGAGGCGAGCTGGGGTTAGATGGTTGCCGTCAGGTCACGAACTGGTGTCAGACACCGTTCAGCGTTCGTTGACCGCCCGCATCACGTAACCGCCCTCGAGCATCGCCGGCGCGCGCTGCTGGAGGCGGTCCCAGCTCGGCACGTCCCAGCCGAGCGAGTCGGCGAGGCGGACGATCATGCTGAACATGCCGCACACGGCGGCGGCGTCGCGCAGCGCCTGGCGAGACACACCCGCCGCGTACGCCGCTTCCGCGTCTGGCGGCTTGAGCTCGTCGGGACGGAGCGTCAGCTTCTCGAGGAAGACGAGCGTCGCCGCCAGCTCGGGGCCGAGCGGGGCGGTGCGCCAGTCGTCGACGACCGCCTGCCAGATCTCCTCACCGAGCGCGTACGACGCAACTGCGCCGTGGGAGCCCATTCAGAATGGACACTGGTTGAGCAGCGAGGTGAAGCCGGCAAGCAGCTCCCGCTCTCCCGCGCTCCAGTCGGACGGCCCGCGCATCACGACGTCGAGCTCCTCCGAGAACGGCGTCCCGAACAGCTCGGGCCGGTAGAGCAGCGTCTTCACGACACCGGCCGGCTCCGCGCCGCTGCGCTCGCGAATGGCGTCGAGCATCGCCGCCTCGCCGGGCCGGTGGCCGCTGTCGACGACGGAGAGCCTCATCGGATCACGGCCGTCGCGGCATCGAGTCGACGCAGGCCCTCCGAGATCGCCGCGACGACCGTCTGTTCGAAGATTTCGTCCTCGGAATGGCCGGCCGCCTTCAGTGTCGCGACATCGGCGTCGGTCACGGTGTAGGCGCGCGTGTGCACCTTTTCGAGGTAACGGGCGAAATCGTCAGGCGCCGGAGACATTCCCGCGACGACCGCGCGCAGCGCGTCGAGGTGCTCGCTCATCGGGCGATCCTACGTCGCCGCTTCAGGCCCGGAAAACTCTGTCGCTTCGTCGTGGGAAGGCTCGCCCGGGCGGTGCCACGGCTGGAACTTGACGAGAAGCTTGTCGATTCGCTGCCCTTCGACGAAGTCGACCGTGAACGCGAGACCGTCGTGCTCGACCTGGTCACCGGCCTCGGCGGCCCGCCCGAGACGTCCGAAGACGAAACCGGCGATTGTGTGGTAGTCGTCCTGGGGCAGGTCACAGTCGAAGCGCGCGTTGAAGTCGTCGATCGGGAACGTG
>JBKJQL010000292.1:0-7301 GCA_046594035.1 Gaiellaceae bacterium | reverse complement strand
CTCCGCATTCGGGATCACGGTCGGCTCGCCGCCCTCGAGCGTGGCCATGCACGAGTTGGTCGTGCCCAGGTCGATGCCGATCGTTTTTGCCATGCGTTTCTGCTCCTTAGTGGTGGTACTCAGAAAATCTAAGTCCTTTTATATCAGATCGTCTCAGACCCTGTGTTCGTGCGGCCGGGCGGCGCCGCGGGTTACCTGAAGGCGCCGATCACGGCGCTCCCGATCACGATCAGCAGGGCGCCAAAGGTGAGCTTCCGCCCCACGCCCTCCGTCTTGCGAATCAACAGCACCGACAGGCCGACGCCCCAGAGCGACTCCGTAGCGACGAGCGGAGAGACAACGCTCACGCGACCGCGCCAATAGGCCTCGAAGAGGCACACGTAGGACAGCCCGAAGAAGACGCCCGCCGGAGCGAGTCTCCGCAGCTCCTGGGCGGTCGGCGCGCGACGCGTCCACGCGAGCGCGACGAGCGCCCCCGCGACCAGCGTCGCCGCGGCGGCGGTCTCGGGGCTCGCATGCGCGTGCAGCGCTCGAATGACGTTGTCGCGGGTCGCGAAGAACGTCGCGGCGCCTGCGGCGTAGAGCAGTCCGCGCGCGCGTAGATGACCGGGGCGGTCGCGTTCGACGGCGAGCAGGACCCCGCCGGTGACGATCGCGAGCGCACCGAGAAGCAGCGGCGCGCGCAACGGCTCGCCGAGGAAGATCAGCGCGATCGCGACTGCGACGAGGGGCGCAGCGCCGAGCGCGACCGAGGTTCGCGACGCGCCGATCTCCCGCACCGCGAGCGTGAAGAGCAACTGCGAACCGCCGGGCGCCAGCAGGCCGGCGAGCAGGAACGGCCAGGCGTGATGGATGTCGTGACGGAACGACGCGGCGATCAGCGCCACGACGAGCGCCGGGATGATCGTCGCGAGCGCAGCGCCGCCCGCGTCGGTCAGATCCCGCAGCCCGAGCCGGACGGCGACGGTCATCGCGCCGAAAAGCGCGGCTGAGGCGAGTGAGAGGAGGACGACGGTCACGGTCGACGCACGAGTCTTGCGAGCGCCCCGGCTGCCGCCGGTTCCGCGACCGCAATCCCGGCCATGATCACGGCGCAGCCGACCCACCCCAGGGTGCCGAGCCGGTCACCCGCGAGCGTGAAGCCGAAGAATGCGGTCCACACAGGTTCGAGCGAGAACGCGAGCGCGGTCTGCGTGGCCGTTGCGCGCCGCTGCGCCCACGTCTGCGCGAGGAAGGCGAACGCACCCGCGAACACGCCCGTGACAACCAGGGCGCCCCACACCGTCCAGCCGTGCGGCATGTGCAGCTGGCCGAGCGCGACCGCGATCGCGAGCAGGCCCGCGAACGACGTCAGCATCTCGACAAACGTGAACGCGAGCACGTCGTACCGCGGCGCGAACTGCTCGAGCAGCACGATCTGCAGCGCGTAGACCGCAGCGCCCCCGAGCACGAGCAGGTCACCCGCGACGGCTCCGCCTTGGACGCCGGACAAGAGCGCAAGTCCGAACGTCGTCAGGGCCACGCCGATCCAGACCGAGAGGCCGACGCGGGTGCGCAGGATCGCAAGGGCAAGCAGTGGTGTCAGCACGACGTACATCCCGGTGATGAACCCGGTCGAGGAGACCGACGTGCGCTCGAGGCCCGCGGTCTGCAGCGCGAAGCCCGCGCCGAGCAGCGCGCCGGCGAAGGCGGCGGCACTCCAGCCGCGCCGGCCGAGCGTGCGTACCCGGCGCGCAGCCGGCGGCGCCAGCGTCAGCGAGGCGATTGCAAAGCGCAGCGCGAGGAAGGCGAACAGTGGGTAGAGCGCGACCGCATCCTTTACCTGGACGAACGTCACGCCCCAGACCGCGGTGACCGCGACCAGGACGAACAGCGGCCTCATCGCGCGATCGAGCGCAGCCAGCGCCGGCGGATCAGCGCCGAGAGCGGGCCGACGACACGCCAGTAACGGAGGAACGCGCGTCGTGCTGCGTCGTCGACCGCCTCGATCCGCGTCTCGGTCGAGAGCCGTTCGCCGTCCGCGATGAAGTTGACGGCGATGCGGACCGTGCCGGCCTCGGCGGCGGCGAGCGGCCTCATGCCACCACCGGGACGCCACGGTGTTCCGGCACCGCCGACCACCATCTCGTTCTCGTTTCGCGCCAACTCCTCGAAGCGCAACCGCACGAAGAGGTCGCCGATCGTCCCGCTCGCGGGCACGCCGCGCAGGCGAAAGAGCAGCCAGGTCACCGGATCGCTCGTGACGGGGGCAGCCAGCACGTCCTCGATCGTCCGAGAGCTCGCAACCGAGTGGAACTCGTGCGCGTCGTAGCGCGGGAGAAAGTCGTCGATCAGAGCCACCCCGCGATTCAACCGGAAACCAGTGTCTGACACCGCCCGCGACGCTTGTCCGGGACAAACCGCTCAGGCGGTGTCAGACACCATCCGTCAGTTCTTCAGGTCGTCGAGCTTCGCCTTCGCGGCGTCCGCCGCGCCTTCGGCGGCATCCTTCGCGTGGCCGAGCGCGTCCTGCGCCTTGCCTTCGGCCTCCCGATCCTTGTCGCCGGTCAGCTTGCCTTCGACTTCCTTCGCCTTGCCTTCGATCTTGTCGTCCATTGCGTGACCCCTTTTCTTTTCGGCGTTTTCGGCTCGTGAGCACTCCTGCGAGCTACGGTTTCCCCGATGGACGCACTTGACACCTTCGGCCGGCCCCTGCGCGACCTGCGGATCTCCGTCACCGACCGGTGCAACTTCCGCTGCGTCTACTGCATGCCGAAGGAGGTCTACGGCCGCGACCACCGGTTCCTGGAACGGCGCGAGCTGCTCACCTTCGAGGAGATCACGCGCGTCGCGCGCACCTTCGTCGGGGCAGGCGTGCAGAAGATCCGCATCACCGGAGGGGAGCCGCTCGTGCGCCGCGACCTCGAGCGGCTGATCGCCCAACTCGCCGAGCTCGACGTCGATCTCACGCTCACGACCAACGGCTCGCTCCTGCCGCAGAAGGCGCGAGCGCTCGCGGACGCGGGGCTGCGCCGCATCACCGTCAGCCTCGACTCGCTCGACGACGCGATCTTTCGCGCGCTGAACGACGTCGACTTCTCCGTCGAGCGCGTGCTCGAAGGGATCGACGCCGCGGCCGCCGCCGGCCTGCCCGTGAAAGTGAACGCAGTGATCAAGCGCGGCGTGAACGACGACCAGGTCGTGCCGCTCGCCGGATTCTTCCGTGAACGTGGGCACACGTTGCGCTTCATCGAGTACATGGACGTCGGCCACACGAACGGCTGGCGCCTGGATGACGTCGTGCCCGCGAAGGAGATCGTCGCGCGCCTCGACGAGGCGTTCGGCGTCGAGCCCGCGGAGGCGCAGTACCGGGGCGAGGTCGCCCAGCGCTGGCGCTACAAAGACGGCGAGGGCGAGGTCGGCGTGATCGCCTCGGTCACCCAGCCGTTCTGCGGCGACTGCACGCGCGCCCGGCTCTCGGCGGAGGGGAAGCTCTTCACGTGCCTCTTCGCGGTACGGGGTCACGACCTGCGGGCCCTGATCCGGGACGGCGCCTCAGATCAGGAGCTGGAAGGCGCTGTTCGCGGAGTCTGGGGCGGCCGCACCGACCGCTACTCCGACCTCCGCTCGGCGGCCACTGCCGGCCTCGACAAGGTCGAGATGTCCTACATCGGGGGCTGAACCCCTCCGGGCGGCGGATTGGCGACCCCCGCAACTGCCTCTAGAATGAGGGAAGAAGTGTCAGCCATGGTCGCAGCGGGGCGGCGTCATTTGCCGCGGGGTTGGTCGGATCTGGGTCTCCAGCTGGGGATCTGGTTCGGCTTTGCCGTGCTCTACCAACTCGCCCGCGGGATCGCCGACCGTAACCCGGCCAAGGCATTCCAGAACGGCCATGCGGTGTTCGACTTCGAGATCCGTGTCACGAACCGCCTCTACGAGCTGACGTTCCAGAACTTCGTCGACCAGCGGCACCTGCTCTCGACGATCGTCTCCTGGACGTACTGGAACTCGGAGTTCACCGTCGTCGGCCTGACGATCCTCTTCGTCTACGTACGCCGGCACGACGCGTTCACGCGGTTCCGCAACGCGATCCTGTTCGCGAACGTGATCGGCCTCGCGGGCTACGTCTTCATGCCCACCGCCCCTCCGCGCCTGCTCGGCCTGGGCTTCGTCAATCAGCATCGCGACGGACTCGTGAGCCTGGCCGCGAACCCCTACGCCGCGATGCCGAGCTTGCACGCCGCCGACGCGCTGATCGTCGGCATCGTCATGTTCAGCGTCTGCCGCAGTCGGTGGGCGAAGGCCTTCTGGGCTGTCTGGCCCGCCTGGGTCTGGTTCGCCGTGATGGCGACCGGCAACCACTTCTGGCTCGACTGCGTGGCGGGCATCGGGGTCGCCCTGGTGGCCATGGCGATCGTCTACAACGACCGCACCCGCCTCATTCTTGCCGCTCGTCGGGCGTAAACGACCGCCTGCCGACCCGGAGCGAGCGGATGAGAAAAGCGCTGGTACGGTCCCAGCCGTGACCAGAGCGGCCGCGATCAAGCAGGGGTACACAACAGGTGCCCGCACGCTCGCGTCGCGGTCGGTCCTCGGGCTCACCCGCACGCGGGTGACACCGAATGCCCTCACGGCGACCGGCGTGCTGCTGTGTGGCGCCGCTTCGGTGATCGTGCTCTTCGAGGGCCGCAACGAACTTCTCTTCTACTGGCTTGCAGCGCTCGTCTTCGTCGTGGGCTCGCTACTCGACATCCTGGACGGCGCTCTAGCCCGTGCCGGCGGCAAGACCACACCGTTCGGCGCATTCCTCGACTCGACGACCGACCGGATCAGTGAAGGCTTCATGCTGACCGCGATCGCGTACGTCCTCGCACGGCACGACCACCCCCTGTTCGTCGCGGTCGCGATGACCGCGGTCGCGGGGTCGTTCCTCGTTTCGTACACGCGCGCGAAGGCAGAGTCGATCGGGCTTCGCGGCGACGTCGGCATCGGCTCACGCGCGGAGCGCGTGGTCGTCATTACCGCAGGGCTCGTGCTCGCACCGTGGGGCGTGCTCCCCTGGTCACTCGTGCTCCTCGCCGCCACGGCGTGGATCACGGTCGCTCAGAGGGTCCTGCACGTCCGCAAGCAACTGATGGAGGCTTCAAGTGAGTGAAACAAACGGCAATGCCGCTGAAAACACGGGTCGCGGGCGCCAGCAGGACAAGGTCCGCGTCGCGATGATCGGCGTCGGCAACTGCTCGAACTCGTTCATGCAGGGGCTGACCTATTACAAGGACGCGAAAACCGACGAGTTCGTCCCCGGCCTCATGCACGTCGACCTCGGCGGGTACCACATCCACGACGTGGAAGTGGTCGCGGCATTCGATGTCGTCAAGGGCAAGGTCGGCGTCGACCTCGCCGACGCGATCTGGGCGCACCCGAACGACACGATCAAGTTCGCCGAGGTGGAGAAGACGGGCATCACCGTCAACCGCGGCATGACGCTCGACGGGATCGGCAAGTACCTGTCGGAGATCGTCGAGAAGGACGAAGGACCGACCGACGACATCGTGGGCATCCTCAAGGAGCGCCAGGTCGACGTCGTGGTCTGTTACCTCCCGGTGGGCTCCGAAGACGCCGTCAAGTGGTACGCAGAGCAGATCATGGCTGCAGGCTGCGCGATGGTGAACTGCATGCCGGTGTTCATCGCGCGCGAGGACTACTGGAACAAGCGCTTCCAGGAGGCCGGCGTGCCGATCATCGGCGACGACATCAAGTCCCAGGTCGGCGCGACGATCACGCACCGCGTGCTCACCTCGCTCTTCCGCGAGCGCGGCGTGCATCTCGACAAGACGATGCAGCTGAACGTCGGCGGCAACTCGGACTTCCTCAATATGCTCGAGCGCGAGCGGCTCGAGTCGAAGAAGATCTCGAAGACGAACGCCGTCACGTCGATGCTCGACTACGACATGGGCGCGAAGAACGTTCACGTCGGCCCATCCGACTACGTGCCGTGGCTGACCGACCGTAAGTGGGCGTACATCCGGCTCGAGGGTTCGAGCTTCGGTGACGTTCCGCTGAATGTCGAGCTCAAGCTCGAGGTGTGGGACTCGCCGAACTCGGCCGGCATCGTGATCGACGCCGTCCGGCTCGCGAAGCTCGCGCTGAACAACGGGATCGCCGGGTCGCTCGAAGGCCCGAGCTCCTACCTGATGAAGTCGCCGCCGCGGCAGATCCAGGACGACGACGCCGCAGAGCTCGTCGAGGAGTTCATCGAGCGCAACCGCCGCCAGATCTCCGCGCCGGCGCCGGCGCAGATCTAGGGAGACGTGGGGCCGCCCGCACGCGGGCGGCCCCTCACCCCTTCCTCTTTCTACTTCGTGACGACCTTGCCCGACCAGACGCTGGTCAGGTCGCTGACCGCCGCGTCACGCGTCGCGAGCGGCGCGAGCCCGAAGCGGTGTTCGATGGTGGCAAGGATCGACGTCGTGTCGTGCTCCTTGCTGTCGACGACGTAGCTGCCCTTCAGTCCCGGCGCGAAGATCAGCGCCGGAACCCGGGTGCCCGGCCCGAAGAGGTCGTGCGGGCCATTCGCGTTGCCGAGCCCTGGCGGTGAGACGTGGTCCCACTGCCCGCCGAACTCGTCGTAGACGACAACCACGAGCGTGTCCTTCGCGCAGTTCCCGCCTTCGATGAACTGCAGCACGTGGGTCAGCTTGTCGTTGCCGTTCGCGGTGCTCGCGTACCCGGGGTGCTCGTTCTCCTCGCCCACCGGCTTCCAGAAGCTGACGGGCTTGAGGGCGCACTTGTCGGGCTTGCGCGAGGCGTCGAGCAGCTTGAGGAAGTCCACCTCGTCCTGCAGGTGCGCACGGCCGGGAGCGCCGACCGCGTAGTTGGCGAAGTAGTTGAACGGCTGGTGGTGGTACTGGAACAGCGCGTCCGGGCAGTTGGGGTAGACGAACTTCGCCGCCGCGTCCTTGTTCCCGTTCGAGCAGTTCGGGCCGGGGCCATTGTGGTACCCGGGATCACTCGTCAGCCCGGCCGCATCGGCCCAGCCGCCGGAATACCACGCCCAGTCGACGCCCTTCGCTGTCAGCCGGTCGCCGATCGTGGCGTGTGTCTGCGCCACGAGCTTCTCGCCGAAGGTGCCGGACGGCTCGTTCGCCGGCTGCATCGTGTTCACCGCGTAGTTGCCACACGCGAGGTCGGGCTTCGGCGCGGGGCACGTCACAGTGAAGTCGCTGTCCTTGTACGTCGCCCCGGGCAGCGGCGTGTAGAGCGAGTAGTTGCTACGCGGGAAGCCCGCCGAGTCGACCTGCGAGTGCAGGTTGGCCGGCGCC